>JAEUVW010000284.1 GCA_016786525.1 Chitinophagaceae bacterium | reverse complement strand
GGATCGGGCTGGTGGGCATAGAAAAGATCAACGGAGACTATTACAATGTGATGGGATTGCCGATCGGGGAGGTTGCCAGAAGATTGCAGCTACTGTAGTAACACAGGCTTCATACGCTGGTCATATGGAAACCCTAAGTTTGTTTCGATATGCATTTTCGTTGTTTCCTCCTCTGTCTATTGGCCTGGAAAGGCTTATCTGCGGCCACAGTCACCGTCACTGCCGGTGTCGGCGGCAATTTTTTCTCTCCCGCATTCTTTACGATCAATCCCGGCGACACGGTGCAATGGGTATGGAAAGACGGACACCACAATACTTCTTCCTACAGCGTACCCGCCGGTGCCGCCAACTGGTACAGCAACCTGAACAGTACGGATACGCAATACCTGTATGTTCCTTTGCTTAGTGGCCTGTACCAGTATACCTGCACGCATCATTCGGCTATGGACGGCAGTTTTTTCGTGAGCGGCTGCACGTACCCGGACAAACCCATCATCAGCGGCAGCTGGGCAGGATCGCCCTGCGACGGTATGGCCGCTATCGTGCTGCGTACCCCTGCGCAGGCAGGGGCCAGCTACCAATGGCTGCGCAGCGGCGGCTTACTGATGCCTGGCGCTACCACAGACTCACTCCGCACACTGGCTCCGTCCGCATACAGGGTATTGGTCAACCGCTGCGGCGTAGATTCCCTGTCCGCCCCCTTTACGGTAACCTCTTATCCCTTACCGCTGCCCTCTTTCAGTTTTACAGCCAGCGGTTTATATTACACCTTTACCAATACCACGCCCGGCACAGATGCTTACTTGTTCCGCTGGGATTTTGGCGACGGCAGCACGGAGTTTACCGGCATCCACGCCACGCACCTGTTCTCCGCAAGCAGCGCGTACAGGGTCCGCCTGCTGATCAGTGACTCTGCGGGGAATTGCCCGGACAGTACGGCGCAGACTATCCATACGGAGTTGGATATTCAGCCCTACACCAGGGGCATGATGACTATCGCTCCCAACCCGGCCACCACAGCGGTACACATCAGCTGTACCCTACCCTGCAGTGTACAACTCTGCGATCTCCGGGGCACTCTGCTGCGGCATGCTGCCCCTGCAGGGTCCCAACACCAGCTGGACCTGGCCGGTATTCCGCCCGGTACTTACCTGCTCTTGCTCCGGGATGCACAGGGCAACAGCCGCAGCGAACGCATAATCGTCTATTGAAAGTAGCGAAAGCCTCCCCTTTTCCTTACTTTTGCGCTCTATCAGAGCAAAGCGAATGGAATACAATTTTCAACATATAGAGCGGGAAGCAAAGAAAAAATGGCGGGAGCAAGATGTCTATGCGGTCAGCAACAACAGCGACAAGCCCAAATTTTACATCCTGGACATGTTCCCTTACCCCAGCGGTGCAGGCCTGCACGTAGGGCATCCCCTGGGCTATATTGCCTCGGATATCTTTGCACGCTACAAGCGCATGAAGGGCTTTAATGTACTGCACCCGATGGGCTTTGACGCTTTCGGCCTGCCGGCGGAGCAGTATGCCCTGGAGACCGGGCAGCACCCCGCTGATACTACGGAAAAGAACATTGCCCGCTACCACGAACAGCTGGACAATATCGGTTTCTGCTACGACTGGAGCCGCGAAGTGCGTACCAGCGACAAAAGCTATTATAAATGGACACAGTGGATCTTCCTGCAATTGTTCAACAGCTATTTTGACCGCAGGGAGCAAAAGGCGGCCCCGATCAGTTCCCTGCTCCAAACATTTGAACAGGAAGGCAACCGGCATCATCCCTGCCCCGGCGACGCTTCCATCCGCTTCGACGACATCATCTGGAAAACGTTTACGGAAAAGGAGCAGCAGGACATCCTGATGCAGTACCGCCTGGCCTTTTGCGGCTACGGAGAAGTAAACTGGTGCGAGGCCCTGGGTACCGTACTGGCCAACGACGAGGTGGTGAATGGCCTGAGCGAACGCGGCGGGCACCCCGTGGTGAAAAAGAAACTGCGTCAATGGTACCTGCGCATCACCGAGTATGCCGACCGCCTGCTGCAGGGCCTGGAAACAGTGGACTTCAGCGAGGCCATGAAGGAAATGCAGCGCAACTGGATCGGCAAGAGTACCGGCGCACAAATCCAGTTCAAAGTAAAAGATTCCCCTTACAGTTTCGATGTATTCACCACGCGCCCGGATACGATATTCGGCGTGGACTTTATGGTGCTGGCCCCCGAACATGAGTTGGTGGCTGAGATCACTGCTGCGGAACAGCAGGATACAGTACAGGAATACATCACTTATGTAAAAAGCCGCTCCGAGCGCGAGCGCATGGCGGAAAAGAAAATCTCCGGCTGCTTCACCGGCGCTTATGCGATCCACCCTTTCAGTGAAAAGCTGGTACCGGTCTGGATTTCCGAGTATGTATTGGCGGGTTACGGTACCGGGGCCATTATGGCGGTACCATCCGGCGATGAACGCGATCATAAGTTCGCACAGCACTTCAACATCCCCATTACCAACATTGTCGGTGACGCGTACACCGGGCAGGAAGCCTACAGCGAAAAGGATTTTACGCTGGTGAACAGCGATTTCATCAACGGGCTTACGCCTGCGGAAGCTGCAGTAAAGGTGATCGACAAAATGCTGGACGAGCATATCGGCGAAGCGAAGGTGAATTTCAAAATGCGGGATGCCGCCTTCAGCCGCCAGCGCTACTGGGGCGAGCCCTTCCCGGTCCGCTGGAAAGACGGTATCGCCTACCCGCTCAGCGAAAGCGAATTGCCGCTGGAACTGCCGCATGTAGACCATTACGGCCCCGGACCGGACGGCGAAGGCCCCCTGGCCAATATCGACAGCTGGACCGCGGGACAATACGAGACGAATACCATGCCGGGCTATGCCGGTTCTTCCTGGTATTTCCTGCGTTATATGGACCCGCACAATGAGCAGACATTTGCCGACCGCGCGGCTACCGACTACTGGAAACAGGTAGACATTTATATCGGCGGCACGGAACATGCTGTCGGCCATTTGCTGTACAGCCGTATGTGGACCAAAGCCTTGTACGACCTGGGGCATATCGGCTTTGACGAGCCGTTCAGGAAACTGGTGAACCAGGGGATGATTACGGCATTCTCTTATTTTGCAAAGTCCAATTATTTTGCTGTTTCTGAAGTTTATACACCAGATGAACCTAACCCTTCAAAGCTTACAAAGCAAAGTGAAAGGCTTACATCATTTGACGATGAAGAATCTGTAGAAAGTTTTGAAGAAAATGGAAAAACATGGCATTTTTCATATTCTGCTTTTTTTAGACTTAAGGACATAGGGAAATATGTTGAATCAGGCAACCTACTATATAAAGAGAATTTTGAAAAGTGGTTGTCAGAGAACCCGAACAGGCAGCTTGAACTTCAGAATTTCTTAAATGAAAACTGGAAGACAAATGAAGCTGGAAGGAAATATTTTTCTTTAAAGGTCGAGACAGAAAAAATGTCCAAATCCAAGTACAATGTCGTGAACCCGGACGATATCATTGCGCAATACGGCGCCGATACCTTCCGTATGTACGAGATGTTCCTGGGCCCGCTGGATGTGAGCAAACCCTGGGATACCAAGGGCATTGAGGGCGTGCACCGCTTCCTGAAAAAATTCTGGCGCCTGTACAACGATGAAAGCAAAGGCTGGATCGTGACAGACGAACCCGCTACAGACGCCGAACTGCGCGTATTGCACAAAACGGTTAAAAAAATAGAACAGGATACCGAACGCTTTTCCTTCAATACCGCAGTCAGCCAGTTTATGATCGCGGTAAACGAACTCAGTGAGCTGAATTGCCACAAACGTGCCATCCTCGATTCCCTGGTGCGCCTCATCACGCCCTACGCCCCGCATATGGCCGAAGAGCTGTGGCAGCAACTGGGCCATGCCGGCTCCGTGGTTGCGGCGGGCTTTCCCCAATGGGAAGAGCGCTATGTGGCCGAAACCAGCAAGCTGTACCCCGTAGCGATCAACGGGAAGACCCGCACCGAACTTGAATTTGCGCTGGATGCCGCGCAGGCGGATATCGAACAGACCGTACTGGCTGATGAGACCGTACAGAAATGGCTGGAAGGCAAAACCCCGAAAAAGATCATTTTCGTCAAAGGAAAGATGATCAACGTGGTGGTGTGATGACCTTTTCTTCAATCAATAAGCCGCAAAACACTCCTATTTTGCGGCTTCGTTTTTATAGCAAAACATGCCCAAACCTATAAGGTTTTGAAAACCTTATAGGTTACAGCCGCAGGGGTGCCGCACAAGCGTTTGAACGGTATGGAGTTTACAGCTACCGAGGGTAGCACGCAAGAGTTTGGAAAACCTTACAGGTCTCAATTGCAAACCGGCACACTCCCTGTGCCGGTTTTTTTCGGGGAAAAAAATATTTAATCATTTGATTAAACAAATTGATTAATTCCTATTTTTGCTCCCGGAACGCACCATGAAAAAGACCACAACAACAAAAGAGACCGATATCTCTACAGAAGAAAAGATCAGGAACGCCGCCCGGAAAGTGTTTCACAGCAAGGGTTTCGCGGCCACCCGTACCCGGGACATTGCAGAAGAAGCCGGTATGAACCTGGCCTTGCTCAATTACTACTTCCGTAGCAAGGAAAAGCTATTTGCGCTGGTGATGCAGGAGACCATGCAAACCTTTATACAATCCATCAAGGTGATCTTCAACGATGAAAGCCTTAGCCTGGAAGCGAAGGTCGAACTGCTGGCCGGCAACTACATTGAGTTCCTGGGGGCCAACCCGGACCTGCCCATCTTTATGCTCAGTGAAATGCGCCGCGACCCCAGCGTACTGGCCGGCAAACTGGGCCTGAAGGAAATCGTCCTGCATTCCCATTTTATGCAGCAGTTCCAGCAGGGTATCAAAGCAGAACAAATACGCCCGATGCATCCCTTCCACCTGGTGATGAACATAGTGGGCCTGACGGTCTTCCCGTTCATTGCTGCACCCATGCTCAAAACTGTAGGCGACCTGCCGGACGCCGCATTTACGGAACTGATGCAGGAAAGAAAAGCCCTGATCCCCCTATGGGTGAAAGCCATATTAAAAGCATAAACGCTTAAAACAAACAGGTATGAACACTACCCTCAAGCGCTCCAAAAAGATGTTGCACAGCCTGGCCGGGCTGCTGGTCCTGCTGGCAAACTCAGCAGCAGCCCAGGACTCCCTGAGCCTGCAGGACTGCTATGCCCGGGCAAAAGAAAACTACCCGCTGATCCGTCAAATGGCTTTGCTGTCCCGTGCCAAAGCATACTCCCTGGCCAATGCCTCCAAAGCCTACCTGCCCCAGGCCAGCCTGGGCGGTCAGGCCAGCTACCAGTCTGCCGTGACGCAAATCCCGGTCAGTCTGCCGAATATAGACATCCCTTCATTGAGCAAGGACCAGTATAAGGTCTATGCTGAGCTGGTACAGCCCCTTACCGATGTCATCAGCATTCACCAGCAGCAAGAGCTGATCGCCGTGCAGGCGGAAGCAGAAGAGCAAAAGCTGGAAGTGGAATTGTACAAACTGAAAGAACGTATCGACCATCTTTTCTTCGGTATCCTGCTGCTTGATGCCCAGCTCGGACAAGTCGGGCTGCTGCTGCAGGATCTGCAATCCGGCCTGGATAAAACAGAAGCAGCCATTGCCAATGGTACTGCACTGAAGATGAACGCCGACCTGCTGCATGCGGAACAACTGAAAGCCGGGCAGCGCAGTACAGAGTTATCCGCTTCCCGGAAGGCTTACCTGGATATGCTCTCCGCCTTTACCGGGCAGCACCTTCCCGCGGCTGTCCGCCTGCGTACTCCTGCAGTACAACAGGTTTCCGGACAGATCAATCGCCCGGAGCTGCGCCTGTACGAGAGCCAGAAACGCAGCTTCGAAGCCCAGGAAAAACTGATCAACGCCAGGAATATCCCCCGCTTCCAGCTCTTTTTCCAGGGTGGCCTCGGCCGTCCGGCGCTGAACTTCCTGAGCAATGAGTTTGATCCTTATTATATTACCGGGCTGCGCCTGAACTGGAGCATTTCCGGCCTGTACACCGCCAGGAAAGAAAAGCAGCTGCTGCACCTGAACCAAAGCATGATCGATGTACAAAAGGAGACCTTCCTGTTCAACACGCGGCTTTCGCTCAGCCAGCAGGACCGGGAGCTGCAAAAATACCAGGAACTGATACAGGCAGACCGCCAGACCATCACACTGCGGGAAACCGTAAAAACCACCGCCGCTGTACAGATGGCCAACGGCACCCTTACCGCTATCGATTACCTGAGCTATATCAACGCTACCGACCAGGCCCGGCAAAACCTGCTGACGCATGAAGTACAGTATCTGCTGGCACAATACACCTACCAAACCATTTCCGGAAATTAAAAAAACACATTTATGAAGCGACTGTTCCTACTGCTATCCGCTGCTTCCCTGCTTTCCTTCAGTGCCTGCAACAGGAAGCAAACCGAAGTTGATGCTTCCGGCTCCTTTGAAGCGATCGAAACGATCATCTCTGCTGAAGCCGGCGGCAAGATCAGGCAATTCAGCCTTGAAGAAGGCCAATCCCTGCAGGCAGGCCAACAGGTCGGGTATATCGACAGCGTACAGCTGTACCTGAAAAAGAAGCAGCTCGAGAGCCAGGTGCATGCCGTGCTGGATAAAAAGCCGGATGTGCCGGTACAACTGTCTTCGTTGCAGGAACAACTGAAGGCCGCAGAAAAAGAAGAACAACGCATGAGCAGGCTGGTACAGGCCGACGCGGCAACCGGTAAACAACTGGACGACGTAAAGGCCCAGGTGGCCGTGATCAGGCAGCAGATCGCCGCACAGCGCTCTGCGCTGGAGATCACCGCGAATGGTATCGGCCAGGATGCGCAACCGCTGAAAGTACAGATCGAACAGGTCAATGAACAACTGGCGCAATGCAACATCATCAACCCATCTGCTGGCACGGTACTGATCAAATACGCCGAAGTCAATGAAGTAACGGCCCCGGGCAAAGCTTTATACAAGATCGCAGATTTGTCTACCCTCATCCTGCGCGTGTACATCAGCGGAGACCAGCTGCCGCTTGTGCGTCTGAATCAAAAAGTGCAGGTGCTCAGCGACAATGGCAAAGGAGGCTTTACCCAGGCGGAAGGTACCATTACACAGATCAGCGACAAAGCGGAGTTTACCCCGAAGACCATACAGACCAAAGACGAACGTGCAAACCTGGTCTACGCTGTAAAGGTGAAGGTAGCCAACGACGGCACCTATAAGATTGGCATGTATGGCGCTATAAAATTCAAATAGACATGGCGGACCTGCTCATACAACAGCTGAGGAAAACGTATAACAAAGGCGCCACAATTGCGGTGGACGATGTCTCCTTTTCCGTGGAGCAAGGAGCCTTGTTTGGCCTGATCGGTCCCGATGGTGCCGGCAAAACCAGTATTTTCCGTATGCTCACTA
This sequence comes from Chitinophagaceae bacterium, assembly GCA_016786525.1. Taxonomy (GTDB): domain Bacteria; phylum Bacteroidota; class Bacteroidia; order Chitinophagales; family Chitinophagaceae; genus Rurimicrobium. The sequence goes on along the minus strand of JAEUVW010000284.1, from coordinate 3,745 downwards.
CCCTGCTGCTGCCCGACTCCGGCACTGCTTCTGTAAGGGGTATGGACATTGTACACGATTACAAAGCCATCAGGAAAGAGGTGGGCTATATGCCCGGTAAATTTTCATTATACCAGGACCTGACAGTTGAAGAAAACCTGAATTTCTTTGCCACCGTATTCAACACCTCGGTAGCGGAAAATTACAGCCTGATCAAAGACATTTATGTACAGATCGAACCCTTCAAAACCCGGAAAGCCGGTAAGCTGTCCGGGGGTATGAAACAAAAGCTGGCCTTATGCTGTGCCCTGATCCACCGCCCGACCGTATTGTTCCTGGACGAACCCACCACCGGTGTAGACACCGTGTCGCGGAAGGAATTCTGGGCCATGCTGCAGCAACTGAAGGCCCAGGGTATCACGATACTGGTCTCTACACCCTATATGGATGAAGCGACGCTTTGCGAAAGGATCGCCCTGATGCAGAGCGGCAGGATCATGGCCATTGACACCCCGGAGCGCCTGGTCAGTGCCTATCCCGATAGAATGTATGCGATCAAAGCAAAAGACATGAGCGCTTTGCTGCAGGAACTGCGGCATTGCGGTTCGCTTGCATCCTGCTATGCATTCGGCGAATACCACCACATCACCTTCAACAACGACAATGAAGTGTCGCGCACAGCACTGGTCCAGTACTTTACAGAGCAGGGATACAAAGACCTGGAGCTGAAAGAAATCGCTCCGGGTATTGAAGATTGTTTCATCCGCTTAATGAATTATGCAGGAAATAGTCATTAAAACAGAACAGCTCACAAAGCGCTTCGGCGACTTTACCGCGGTAGACGGCATCAGCTTCAGCGTGGGCGCCGGTGAAATATTCGGCTTTCTCGGCGCCAACGGGGCAGGCAAGACTACGGCCATGCGCATGCTCTGCGGCCTGTCTGCCCCGAGTTCCGGCGCTGCCACCATAGCAGGCTTTGACATTTACACCGGCACTGAAGGCATCAAACGGAATATCGGCTATATGAGCCAGAAGTTTTCTTTATATGAAGACCTGACGGTGCTGGAAAATATACGTCTTTTCGGCGGCATCTATGGCCTGAGGGACCGGCAGATCAAAGACAAGAGCGAAGAACTGATCGGCAGCCTGGGTATGGGCAGGGAGGCTAAAAAGCTGGTAGGTTCTTTACCGCTGGGCTGGAAGCAAAAACTGGCCTTCTCTGTGGCCATACTGCACACACCCAGAATTGTTTTTCTGGATGAGCCCACGGGCGGAGTAGACCCCGTCACCAGGCGGCAATTCTGGGACCTGATCTACGCTGCCGCTGCAAGCGGGATCACCATTTTTGTCACCACGCACTATATGGACGAAGCAGAGTATTGCGGACGCGTATCCATGATGGTGGACGGGGTGATCAAAGCACTGGATACACCGTCACAACTGAAACAACAATTTGCCGCCGGCTCAATGGATGAAGTCTTCTTCGAACTGGCCCGTAATTCGAAACGTAAAGCAGACCAGGCATGAAGCAGTTTTTGACATTTGTACGAAAAGAATTTTACCATGTTTTCCGCGACCGGAAAACCTTGCTGATCTTATTCGGCCTGCCGGTAGCCCAGATACTCCTGTTTGGCTTTGCCCTGACCAACGAGATCAGGAACGCACGGATCGCGGTCTTCGATGAGGCCAGGGACGAGGCATCCGCAGCGATCATCAGCAAGATCAGAGCCGGCAAAAACTTTGAAGTGGACCGGATCCTGTCGTCATACCGGCAGATCGAAGCCAGCTTCAGGGAAGGGAAAGTAAAGCTGGTGGTGGTTTTTCCCCGCAACTTCCGGGAAGACCTGCTGCACCGCAACAAGGCGCAGGTACAGGTGCTGGCCGATGCCTCCGACCCCAATACCGCCAGTACCCTTACCGGCTACATCAATTCGATACTGCTGGACTACCAGCAATCTTTGTCACCTGCCGCTGCGATGCCTTACCGTATCGTCACGCAGACCCGCATGCTGTATAACCCTGAACTGAAAGGAGCGACCAACTTCGTTCCCGGCGTGATGGCCCTGGTACTGATGCTGGTTTGTGTACTGATGACCTCTGTTTCGATCGTCCGGGAAAAAGAGAACGGGACCATGGAGATCCTGCTGGTATCACCCATCAACCCTTTCCTGGTCATTATTTCCAAAGCAATCCCTTATTTCCTGTTGTCGCTGGTCAACCTCGCAGTGATCCTGGTATTGAGCGTATCCCTGCTGGATATGCCGCTGAACGGCAGCCTGCTGCTGTTGCTGGCGGAAAGCAGCCTGTTTATCATTACTGCACTGGCCCTGGGCCTGCTGATCTCGAATACAACGGCTTCGCAGCAATCGGCCATGCTGATCGCACTGATGGGCATGCTGATCCCGACCATGATGCTCACCGGCTTTATGTTCCCCCTGGAAAACATGCCCCTGCCCCTACAGCTCATTTCGAACATCGTGCCTTCCAAATGGTACTACATCATTGTCAAGTCTATTATGATCAAGGGCCTGGGCTTTAGCGCCATATGGAAGGAGACACTGGTACTGCTGGGCATGACGGCATTCCTGCTGCTGGTCAGTTTAAAAAAATTCAGGATCAGGCTGCAATAAAAAACGCAAGATGAGAACATTAAAGTTTTTACTTCAAAAAGAATTCCGGCAGATCTTCCGCAACAGGTCCCTGCTGCCGATGCTGTTTGCCTTGCCGGTCATCCAGCTGCTGGTACTGCCCCTGGCCGCCGACTACGAAGTAAAGAACATCAATATCGCCGTCATTGACCACGACCGGTCCGGTTGCTCCCGACAGCTGATCCAGACGATCACTGCTTCCGGCTATTTCAAACTGGCGAGCTACAGCCCCTCTTTTCCGGTGGCAATGGCGGACATCGAAAAAGACAAGGCCGACCTGGCGCTTGAGATTCCGGCGCATTTCGAAAAAGCACTGGTAACAGAACATGAAGGGCAGCTGTTCCTGGCCGTCAATGCCATCAACGGCACGAAGGCGGCACTGGGCGGAGCTTACCTTGCTCAAATCATTGCAGCCTACAATAATGAGCTGCGCCTGAAATGGATCAGCCCGCAGCGTTTTCCGCCGCAGCCCGGCATAGCGCTTGTTGCAAACAACCGTTTCAATCCCTTCCTGAACTACAGGTTCTTTATGGTACCGGGCATACTGGTCCTGCTGGTCACGATGATCGGCGCCTATATGTGCGCCTTGAATATTGTAAAGGAAAAAGAAGCAGGGACCATAGAACAGATCAATGTAACACCGGTCAAAAAATTTCATTTTATCCTGGGCAAACTGATCCCTTTCTGGGTCATCGGGATCATTATATTCACCATCGGCCTGTTTGGGGTCGGGCGCCTGGTGTATGGCATTGTGCCGCAGGGCAGCATCCTGCTGTTGTACAGTTTCCTGGGCCTGTACCTGGTGGCAGTGCTGGGCCTGGGCCTGCTGATCTCTACCTATGCCGCCACACAACAGCAGGCCATGTCGGTGGCTTTTTTCTTTATGATGATCTTCCTGCTGATGAGCGGTCTGTTTACCTCTGTAGACAGTATGCCTGCCTGGGCGCAACTGCTTGCCGGCATCAACCCGGTCACGTACTTCATAGACGTCATGCGCATGGTGGTGTTGAAAGGCAGCGGCTTCCGCGACGTTCAGAAGCACTTCCTGGCCACAGGAGCTTTCGCCGTGCTGATCAATTGCTGGGCGGTATTCAACTACAGGAAAACTGCTTAGCCTT
>JAEUVW010000264.1 GCA_016786525.1 Chitinophagaceae bacterium | reverse complement strand
AAAAGGCACTGGAAATCGAGACGGAACATTACCGCGACGAGATCGCGCAGAGGATCAGCGAACATGTGGTGAGTTTCGAAGACCTGCCCCTGGAAGCCATCGTTGCCCGCCTGCTGCAGGAAAAACAATACAGTATCGGCCTGGCGGAAAGCTGCACCGGTGGCCATATTGCGCACAAACTCACCCAGGTTCCGGGCTCTTCGCAATTCTTCAAAGGCTGTATTGTCTGCTATGCCACAGAGATCAAAGTAACAGTACTGGGCATTGACCCCATGCTGATCCAAACAGCAGGCGTGGTCAGTGAAACCACGGCCAGGGCTATGGCTGAAGCCGCACGCAGGACCCTGAACACGGATATCGGCCTGGGCATTACCGGCATCCTGAGCGCCGGTGCTTATGAAGACCAATCACCCCCCGGCACCCTGTTTATTGCCCTGTCGGATAGCCGGCAAACATGGTGCAAAAAGTACCGCCTGCATTACGACCGTAGCCAGAACAAGGAAACAGCCACGCAGATTGCATTGTACCTGCTTTGGAAGTTTGCCGGCAAAGGCACTTTATAGGTCCTAAATATTATTTACGTTAATTGTGATGATCTTTGATGTTTATTCATCATATTCCCCTACATTTGCTTCATTATTAATTTTTTTATTTTATTTCAAATGCAAGAAGGTACAGTAAAATTCTTCAACGAAACCAAAGGTTTCGGATTCATTAAACCTGCTGATGGCAGCCAGGACATCTTCGTTCACGTTTCCGGTTTGTTTGATGAGATCCGTGAAAACGACAGGGTTTCTTTCGAAGTACAAAATGGTAAAAAAGGTTTAAATGCAGTTAACGTAAAAGTTATCTAATCTTATTCTATAACATTTGGAAAGCAGGCTACGGCCTGCTTTTTTTTTGCCCGCAAACCATGAATCCTGGCCCCGGCAATAACACTACCCAATGACACATTCTTTCCTTTATTTATAACCAAAATTGATGATATTGACTTAAATTCGCAGATTCCTAATATCAAACGACATATCTACCCTTATGAAGTTTTCCCGCAGTATAGGCCTGGGTCTTTGCATAGCAGCCCTGAGCCTTCATGCTACAGCACAAAATGACCTTTCGGTGCAGGTAGCCAAGCAACTCTCTGTGCACCAGGCAAAAGCCTATTCTTTATTTTCTCTTTCCGCCCACAGGTCGGCCACTCTTGACAGGGACATCAAAAATGTGACTTACCTGAGCCTGGACCGGACGCAGCTCGGCCAATTGACCGCCGGCAATGAAGGCCTGGTCTCTTTTTCCCTGCCCCTGCAGGACGGGAAAGAAATAGCGGTTCAGCTGATGCGCTACGATTTCCGCACCAAAGACTACCGTACTGTTGTGAAAAATGAAAGCGGCTACACGACGGTAGCCAACCCCGACGGGGATTTTTACCGCGGCGCTATCAAAGGAGTAACGCACTCCATGGCTGCCTTCTCTTTTTACGAAGATGAAATCGGCGCCGTATTCAGCGACGAAACCAATGGTAACTACAACCTGGTGCTGAATAAGGAAAACCCCGGGCTACACAACGAAAACTACATCCTGTACCGCGAAGACGACATCCTGGACAAAAGCAAAAGAGGCCGCTGCGGCATGACGGATGATATGGCCGCCATCGGCGGACCCGGACCCGATGCCGGCACCAGCGATAAAGGCATT
>JAEUVW010000243.1 GCA_016786525.1 Chitinophagaceae bacterium | reverse complement strand
ATCTGCTGGCCATTCAGGTCAACCGTTGCGATCAGGTTATCCAGTTTGTGGTGTGCGGCAAACATGGCGGCTTCCCAGTTCTGGCCTTCCTGCAACTCGCCGTCGCCCATCAGCACATATACGGTAGTATCTGTTTCTTTGTTCAGTTTTTTACCCAAAGCCGCGCCGGAAGCGACGCTCAGACCCTGGCCCAGGGAACCGCTGGCAATGCGTACGCCGGGCAGGTGCTCGTGCGTGGTCGGGTGCCCCTGCAGGCGGGAGTTCAGCTTGCGGAAAGTACCCAGCTCCGATACAGGGAAATATCCCGAACGGGCCAGCACACTGTAAAATACGGGGGAAATATGCCCGTTGGACAGGAAAAACAGGTCCTGGTTCAGGCCATCCATATCAAAGGATTCCGGCTTGTGCTTCATCACTTCGAAATAAAGAGCGACCATAAAGTCCGTACAACCCAAAGAGCCTCCGGGATGACCACTTTGCACGCCGTGCACCATTCTTACGATATCGCGGCGCACCTGGGCAGCCATCTGTTGGAGTTGTTGCAATTCCATTTGTCGGGAAAAATTTCGGCAAAAATAGGCCTTAATGGGGATTTTTGATTTTTGATTTCAGATTGGGGATTGAGCGGAATTTTTGAGCTTAGATTTTAGATCCTGGATTGACGGAAAAGGATTTTGGTTTTTGATTTCAGATTTGAGATTTTGGATTGGCGCACAATCAGAAATCATACCTCATAAATCTGAAATCATCATTTTGCTGGTTTCGCTTTCCTTCCATACCCTATTACTCCTGTTACCGCAACAATAAATCCGATTGAAAACAGCACAAACACCCTTAGTGAAGCGCTCATATCCCATTCGGAGCACACCATGCCATTGGTATCGGAATAGAACAAATCGGGGAATTGCTTATCATCTATTTGTACATAATCCCTGCCGGTAATCCCTACAGTGTAGGATTCATTCTTGTAAACCACGTTCATGATATAGTAACTGCCACGCCCTCCTCGTTTTTCCTTTCCGGTAAAAGTGTATTCAATCGGGCTGCTCTGGGTGATGGCCGCCTTGTACACCATATAATTATGGAGACTATGTAGCGCAATGAAGCAAAATAGAACAGAAAATAAAAGGCAACAGTAGTATTTTCCTTTCATGAGTTGGCACAGAGGAGCGTAATATTTTTGATTTCAGATGTAGGATTGACGGAAGGGGAATTTTTGATTTTTGAGCTTAGATGTTTGATTGACAGAAATCTAAAATCATACCTCATAAATCCGAAATCCTCATTACTGTCCGCTGATATTCACGTAGTTATCAATGGGCAGACGTTTCGATATGGAGCGGGCCAGGGTCATTTCGTCCGCATATTCCAGTTCCCCGCCAAAGGAGATGCCCCGCGCGATGGTGGTGATCTTTACCGGCAACTGCTGCAGCTGGCGGGAGATGTAATATACCGTAGTGTCCCCTTCCAGTGTAGGGTTCAGTGCCATGATGATCTCCTGCATGTCCGGGTTTTTATGTACCCGGTCCACCAGCGATTGGATCTGCAATTGCTCCGGCCCCACACCGTCCAGCGGCGACAGGATACCGCCCAGCACATGGTACACGCCGTTGTATTGCTGTGTGGTCTCGATGGCGATCACGTCGCGGATGTTCTCCACCACGCAGATCTGGTTCTTGTTGCGCTGCGTGTTCACACAGATCGCGCAGACTGCTGTGTCGGAAATGTTGTGGCATTCGCTGCAAAAAGTAATGTCTTCCTTCATGTGCAGTAAAGCATCGGCAAAAGAGCGTACCTCAGCCGTATCCTGCTTCAGCAGGTGCAATACCATGCGCAACGCCGACTTTTTACCGATACCGGGTAGTTTGGAAAATTCAGCAACCGCATCTTCTATCAGCCTCGAGGAGAAAATCATAGGAAGCAAATTTAGCCAATTTGGCAATTCGGTAATGGGGTAATTATCGCCTGAATAGGGTAAATCCTATGTTTATGGCTTGCTGCTCTGTATGTGATTGAAAATGCCGTTTTGTGTTGATTTTTAAAACAAAAACAGAGTTGATTATGGTACCTATTTGCATTTCTGCCTTAACTGCGTTGTAAAGCCGGTATCTATCGTATGGGCATCCAGGGAAAGACAAAGGTCATGATAATGTTTTGCTTTTTTACAATCGTTCCGGAGCAGGTTTACAACAGAAAGCTTATAACAGGTATTGGGATCTTTCGCATTCTGTGTAAAGGACTTATTGAGATAAGTTATTGCTGAATCAAGCTGCAGATCAGCCCTCTTTTTATCTATCTCTGCGTATGCGTAATGCAGCAGCAAAAAATAGGTGCCATAGTCTGTCAGCAGATGTGCATTACCGGGAGCATACTTCAGGCCATACTGGTATTGTGCCCGGGCACGCTCCAGATCGCCCAGCACCATGTAAACGCCCCCGAACCCCCAATAAATATCTGAATTAGCAGAGTCCAGCAGGTAGGCCTGATTGAAGCGGTACATTGCAGTCTTCACGTCTTTGTACAGGTATTTAAATCCAACTGCAATCATTTTATCCGACGCTTCGCGCCTGGAGGAACAAGTTTTCATGCTTGCGGCGATAAATTCCTCGTCAGCCTCTTTTTGCGCTCGTGTCTTTTTTGCATACCCGTATTTTGGCAACAACCTGATATTCGCTGCCGCTTCATTATTCCACTCATCAATGCTTATTCCCTGGGCTGCAGTATCATTACCTGAAATAACAATAAATATAAACAGTAAAAAACAGTTGGAGACTTTCATTCGGTATTGCTGTGTCTCAAAGGTATCCCCAAATTGCATTTCCTCCTCTGTCTGCTGTTGCCGGGGCAAAAAATGGATGCTTACCGCTATTCAATAGGCAGGATAAAATGTGTAAATTTGCCGCATAAAATAAGTGGATGCAATTTCAGACAGGCAGACTGCTATACCTGGTAGCATTCGTATTGGTTTTTTCAGGTTGTAAGAAAAAGACGGTGCATTGTGCGGACAGCATTTATGAAATACCTTTTAGTATTGCATTTGTAGGCTTCAGCCCGGAAAGTATTGATACAGTGATCAGGTTGAATTATGCTACCGGCAGTAATTTTTCTGATCTGCTTAAAACAGATATTTTTTTTACTCCATCACCAGTAATGAACAAAGATACTTTTGGCTCAACGTTATCGGGCAATAAGTATAGCGAATGCAAAATATACCTGTCCGGAGAAACAGACACCTTTTTTATAAAAGATGTAAAATATCCGGTACCCAGAGAATGGGAAGAAGCAGAAAACTGCCTTAGTGCAAGAGCCAGCGCAAGCACTCCTTCTGAATTAAAACTAAACAATATAACAATACACACAGCCGACTATTCACGGGTAGCAGGCTTTATTTTCTTAAAAAAGAATTAGATTAATTTTAGCCACAATATTTATACTAACATGTTTATACCAAAAAATAAGATCCGTATCGTTACCGCCGCATCCCTGTTCGACGGGCACGATGCTGCCATCAACATTATGCGCCGGATCATGCAGTCCAATGGTGCCGAGGTAATTCACCTGGGCCACGACAGGAGTGTGCAGGACGTAGTGGATTGTGCGATACAGGAAGATGCCAATGCCATCGCCATGACCAGTTACCAGGGCGGGCACGTGGAATACCTGAAATACATGTACGACCTGCTGAAAGAAAAAGGCTGCGGGCACATCCGCATCTTTGCCGGCGGAGGAGGAGTGATCTTACCGACAGAAATAGAAGAACTGCACCAATACGGCATTACAAAGATCTACTCCCCCGACGATGGCCGTGCTATGGGCCTGGAAGGCATGATCATCGACCTGCTGGAAAAAAGCGATTTCCCCACCGGCAACCAGCTGAACGGCGAAGCCGGGCACCTGCAGGATAAAAACCCCAAAGACATCGGCCGCCTGATCTCTGCAGCCGAAAATTTCAGCGAGCTGCCGGAAACGATCGCGATGCTGAAAAACATTTCAGAGCAGGCCGCTACCAGCAAAACCCCTGTGCTGGGTATTACCGGTACCGGCGGTTCCGGTAAAAGCTCCCTGGTCGATGAAATGGTACGCCGTTTCCTGCTGGACTACCCGGAAAAGCACATCGGCATCATCTCCGTAGATCCTTCCAAACGCAAAACCGGTGGTGCTTTGCTGGGCGACCGCATCCGTATGAATGCGATCCGCAACCCGCGCGTATACATGCGCTCTATGGCTACCCGCCAGAGCAACCTGGCCGTATCCCGTTACATCCACGATGCGGTAAACATCCTCAAAGCCGCGAAGTATGACCTGATCATCCTCGAGACCTCCGGTATCGGCCAGAGCGATACGCAGATCACCGAGCATTGCGATATGAGCATGTACGTGATGACACCCGAATACGGTGCCGCCACCCAGCTCGAAAAAATCGACATGCTGGACTTTGCGGACATCGTAGCCGTGAACAAATTTGACAAACGCGGCGCCATGGACGCCCTGCGCGATGTGAAAAAACAATACCAGCGCAACCATAAATTATTTGATAAAGACGCCGAAACCATGCCCGTCTACGGCAGCATCGCGTCGCAGTTCAACGACCCCGGCACCAACACCCTGTACCGCGCGCTGATGGACAAGATCGTCGAGAAAACCGGCGCCGACCTGCAATCCCGATTCAGCGCCAGCGACGAGCTGAGTGAGAAAATATTCATCATCCCGCCGGCAAGGGCGCGCTACCTGAGCGAGATCGCTGAGAACAACCGTGGGTACGACAAACGCTCCAAAGAGCAGGCAACCGTGGCACAAAAGCTGTTCGGCATCCGCAAGACCATCGAAACACTGGCCGCCAGCCAGGTTGAAGACAAAGACCGTTTGATCAAAACCCTGGAAGAAGTGTACCAGAAAACAAGCCTGGACATCGATCCGAAAAACCTGGAACTGCTGAAGAACTGGGAAGCCAAAAAACGCCAGTACCAGGACGAATATTATACCTTCAAAGTACGCGACAAGGAACTAAAAATCAAAACGCATTCCGAGTCTTTATCGCATTCGCAGATTCCTAAAGTAGCCGTACCAAGGTTTGAAGCCTGGGGCGAGATCCTGCAATGGGTACTCAGCGAAAACTTCCCGGGCGAATTTCCCTATGCAGCCGGTATCTATCCGTTTAAGCGCGAAGGCGAAGACCCGACCCGTATGTTTGCGGGAGAAGGCGGACCGGAGCGTACGAACAAACGCTTCCACTACGTAAGCAAAGGCCTGCCTGCAGCGCGTTTGAGCACGGCTTTTGACAGTGTGACCCTATACGGTCAGGATCCCGATCACCGCCCGGATATCTACGGAAAGATCGGTAACTCCGGCGTGAGTGTGCCGACACTGGACGACGCGAAAAAACTGTACAGTGGCTTCAACCTCGCCGATCCCAAGACCTCCGTTTCGATGACGATCAACGGCCCGGCCCCGACGATCACGGCCTTCTTTATGAATGCCGCCATCGACCAGCAATGCGAACTGTACATCAAAGCCAATGGACTGGAAGCGGAAGTAAACGCGAAGATCGACGCGATCTATACAGAAAAAGGCATTGCCCGGCCGTACTACAGTGCTACAGTAGGCATTGGCCAGGCAGCCGAGGGCGGGAATGGAAAGCTGCCGGAAGGCAACAACGGCCTGGGCCTGATGCTGCTCGGCGTAACCGGCGACCAGGTATTACCGGCCGATGTATACAACGACATCAAGGCCAAAACGCTGAAAGCCGTGCGGGGTACCGTGCAGGCAGACATCCTGAAAGAAGACCAGGCGCAAAACACCTGTATTTTCTCTACGGAATTTTCGCTGCGGGTAATGGGCGATGTGCAGCAATATTTCATCAACGAAGGCGTACGCAATTTCTACAGCGTATCCATCTCCGGCTACCATATTGCCGAAGCGGGCGCGAACCCGATCTCCCAGCTGGCCTTTACGATCTCCAACGGCTTCACCTTTGTAGAGTATTACCTGAGCCGGGGCATGCATATCGACGATTTTGCGCCGAACCTGTCCTTCTTCTTCAGCAATGGTATCGACCCTGAATACAGCGTGATCGGCCGTGTGGCCCGCCGCATCTGGGCCAAAGCGATGAAGCTGAAGTACGGGGGCAACGAGCGCAGCCAGATGCTGAAATACCATATCCAAACCTCCGGCCGTTCCCTGCACGCGCAGGAGATCGACTTCAACGATATCCGCACTACCCTGCAGGCCCTGTACGCGATCTACGACAACTGTAACTCGCTGCATACAAACGCTTATGATGAAGCGATCACTACGCCGACGGAAGAAAGCGTGCGCCGTGCGATGGCCATACAGCTCATCATCAACAAGGAGCTTGGACTGGCCAAGAACGAAAACCCGCTGCAGGGTTCCTTCATCATCGAAGAACTGACCGACCTGGTGGAAGAAGCCGTGTTGCAGGAATTCGACCGCATCTCCGAACGCGGCGGCGTACTGGGTGCGATGGAAACCATGTACCAGCGCAGCAAGATCCAGGAAGAAAGCCTGTACTACGAAACACTGAAGCATACCGGCGAGTTCCCTATCATCGGGGTGAATACCTTCCTCAGCTCCAAAGGCTCGCCGACGGTGATCCCTTCAGAGGTCATCCGCAGCACAACGGAAGAAAAGGAATTCCAGATCGCCAATGTACAGACGCTCTGGAAACGCAGCGGCGACAAGGGCGAAGAAGCCCTGAAACGCCTGCAGCAGGTAGCGGTGCACAACGAGAACATCTTTGCCGAACTGATGGAAACAGTTAAATACTGTTCGCTGGGCCAGATCACCAAAGCATTGTTCGAAGTGGGCGGCCAGTACAGGAGGAATATGTAAGCGTTGTAAACCCATTCCAGTAAACCTATAAGGTCTTGAAGACCTTATAGGTTTTTCCTTTGAGCAGCCCGGCGCCTTATCGGTTTTAGACCCTTTAGGTTTTACAATGCTTTAATATATGTTTAAGAGGGCTGCTCACTATAAAATAGGAGAAACTCCGTATCTTTACCCTGTTATGAAATTCTCGATTAACAAAGAAACCCAGAAGATCATCCGCGCCGCAAAAGACGCCAGTTCAAAAGCAGCACGCGAAGCGAGGGCACTGGGATTGACCGTCCGGATCATCGAAAAGGGTATTATCTACGATGTGGACGCCGATGGCCACAAAGTGCAGGTCGGTATGGTGCCACAGCTGAATCCCACTGCCGCTGGCACGATCAAAAAAGGTACGGTCTTACACTTAGGCAATGGGTAGAATAAGGGTTTTTGCAGGGCCGAACGGCTCCGGGAAGAGCACTTTATTCCAACAATTACAGCATACCTTCAATACCGGTGTTTTTGTCAACGCCGATATCATCGAACAGCAAATCAGCCGTTCCGGCCTGATCGACCTCTCCGCCTATGGCATCAAATCTTCCGAAGAAGAGTTTGAACAATTCAAAACATCCGCCGAAGCAGCCAGCCTGATCAAAAAGGCAGCATCCGAAAAGCTTGATATCGACCTCGGGCTCCGGGAAAACTTCATTGTCGATAAAAGCAAATCCAGCCACAGTTACGAAAGCGCGCTGGCCGCACTGTTCATCCGGCACCTGCTGGTGGCAAAAAACAAGACCTTCAGTTACGAAACGGTGATGAGCCACCGCTCCAAAATAACGGAACTCCTTGCAGCCCGCGCGTCCGGCTACCGCAACTACCTTTATTTTGTTTGTACAGACGACCCTTCGGTAAACATACAACGGGTGGAAAACCGTGTGGAAAAAGGCGGGCACGATGTGCTGGATGATAAAATTTCTTCCCGGTACTATAAAACCCTCGACAACCTCTTTGAGGTCATTAAAGTCTGCTACAGGACTTATCTCTTTGACAATTCAGGTGCTACGATGATACTGGTCGGGGAGATCTTCGCGGACAAACTGACCATGTACACCAGCCAGGTGCCCAACTGGGTGCAGCAATACGTATTGAAGCATTTCGTGCAATAATATAAGCTGTAAACCTTACGCTCATTGATAATATAGCGCGCTCTTCGGGCTTTTCCTACACTTACTATTTTTTGCTAATTTTTCTGTATATTTAGGCTAGATTTGATATGTAATGCAACAACAGGCATTTAGTTAAACTAAATTACCAATGCGTTTATTCAATGATTTTTTACATTAAGTATTGTAGCATTCAAAAATTACTTCCTATGAAAAATCTTCTATTCCTCCTTTGCTGCCTGGTCTGCAGCGCCAGCCGGGCAGATCATCAATCTTACCAGAAACTGGCTGAAGTCAACCAATGCTGGACCGAACAAAAAGATATCCCCGCATTGCCTGAGTATACCAACAGAAGCGAAAAAGAATGGATCCGCCTGCACCTGGGCCTCGTTGAGCAAACCTTACGGGCCCGGGAGTTGCCGCAACTGAGTACGGAGCAAAAAGCAAACAGGGCGCATTGCCTGGACATCCTGCACCGCTACTGGCAGGAAGGCAATTTCCCCATCAACGACCGCTATGCCAGCCGCACACCGATCTTTATTGACCCGTATAATAATTTTTGTGCGGTCGGCTTCCTGCTGAAAGAGACCGGCTTCGAAGCCGTTTCCCGCAAGATATCGGCACAGACCAACCTGGCTTACGTACGCCAGATGCAATATCCTGAACTCACCGCATGGGCGGGCAGCTACGGGTTTTCCGTTGATGAACTGGCCTGGATACAACCGGCCTATCCGCCCCAAAGCTCCGTACGGAGATTGGGAGCGGGGGTAGACGGCATGGTGCAGGAACTGTATGTAGACGATGCCGCAGAAAAAATGTACGTAGGCGGCAGTTTTGTACAGGCCGACGGCTCTGTTACCGCCAACAACATTGCCTATGTTACAGAAGCCTCGGGCGTATACACCTGGCACAATATGGGTACCGGCGTGCATGGAAAAGTGAACGCGATCACCAAATTTGACGATAAGATTTTTGCTGCGGGTTCCTTTGACGAGGTGGCTGGCAAAATGGCTGCTAATGTTGCGTATTGGGACGGTAGTGAATGGACAGCTGCCGGTTGCATAAACGGTACCATACATGACCTGCTGGTATTTGAAGGAAAGCTGTATGCCTGCGGCTCCTTCGCAGACTGCAGCGGCGGTAGTGAAAGCAATTTCGCGCAGTGGAATGGCAGCGACTGGACGATGATCCCGGGACTCAAAGGCCGGATCAATACGATGGAAGTCAACGGTGCTTCTATTGTATTGGGCGGAGCCTTCAGCTATGGTCCGGTCACCAACGTTGTTCAATGGAATACCTCCTCTTCTTTTACGCCTTTCCTGAACGGCATCAGCAATGAAGTGATGGATTTCGAACTGCATGAAGCTACAGTGTATGCCGCCTGCAAACGTGCCGGCGAAGCCGACACCAATGCCATACTGCTGCGACTGATTGCAGGGACATGGGAACAGGGCTTCGCATCGCCGTATGAAGCAAAATCATTTGACGCAAAAGGGAGCGGTGCCGCTTTCCTGACCTTGTGCACTGAAGGAACTACGCTCAACATAGGAGGGGCATTCAGCTATATATCTATGACCTATGGTGCCAATTGTTACAATATGGGAGGCGGCTCCCGCAAGTGGTCTGTTGTCGACAATACCGTCAACAAAATGGTGTTGTTTAAAGGAGAAGTGTACTTCGGCGGCCTGTTTCAGAATGGGTCGGAGTACTCTGAAGCAACAGGTGAGGGCACCGTTACAGGCCTGAATGGGATTGCCAAAAGGGCAGAGGCCCCCCTTTCCGTTCCGAAGGTAGACATTGGCCTGGCAAAAGAACTGCGCGTCATCCCCAACCCTGCAAAAGGGAATAGTTTTGTTTCCGTAGAAAACAATATCAATGCCGACAGGTATACCCTGTATGAGCTCTGCGGCAAAATATTGGAGACCGGGCAGCTTGGGGCCAACGGTACCTTACGTGTGCCTTCTGTAGCGGCAGGTGTGTACTTCCTGAACCTGGGCAATGCTGGAGGACAAATGCTGCACAGCAAAATCATCGTACAATAACGGCAACTTATCGCTAAAAATAAGCGCTTAACCCTGCCCCTGCGGCGGGGTTTTGTGTATTATGCGGGCTTCCCGGCCAGGGGTTTGCCCCGGCTATTACCGGCACAGGATCAGTCCTCAACAAGACCAGCGGGGACACTGCCCTTTCACAAACCCGGAAACAGGCTTATTTTTGCAGGCGTGCAGCCCCTTGTAGAGGCTGCCGGATCTTCCACTAAAAGCAATCTCTGTACATGTCCCTCATCGACGAACTCAAAGCAAGAAGCAACAACAGTTGTGAACTGTGCAGCAGCGGAACCAACCTGTCGCTGTACGAAGTAGGCCCTTCCTCTTCAAACGTAAGAGGCAACGAAATTTATCTCTGCGCCAAATGCATCGCCCAGATCGACAAAAAAGAAGATTTCAACCCGGCGCACTGGTCCTGCCTCACAACGGCGATGTGGAGTGAAGTACCGGCCGTACAGGTCACCGCCTGGCGTATGCTGAACCGCCTGCGGCGGGAAAGCTGGGCTGCCGAAGCCCTGGACATGATGTACCTGGACGACGAAAACCTGAAATGGGCCAAAGCCACCGGCGACCATGAAGACGACGGCTCCGTAGACCTGCACCGCGACGCCAACGGTCACCAACTCGAAAACGGCGACTCCGTTGTGTTGGTCAGGTCGCTGGACGTCAAGGGCTCCACCGTCAACGCACGCTTGGGCACTGTGGTGAAAAATATCCGCCTCGACCCCAACGACACGGATTATATAGAAGGCCGCATTGAAGGTCAGGCTATTATGATCAAAACCATGTATGTCAGGAAACAAAATGCGCAGATCATCACCTGATGCGGTAACGGTAATACCCGCATTGCGATAAAATATAGATAAGGAGCCGCATCCTCTGTATCTTTGCCTTCTTTTTTAAAAAAATCGGTTTGCAAGATGAGTAAAATGGGGAAAGTATTGGTGGCCATGAGTGGCGGTATCGACAGTACCGTTACTGCCCTGATGCTGCACCATCAAGGGTATGAAGTGGTCGGCATTACAATGAAAACCTGGGACTACGCCGTATCCGGCGGCAGCAAAAAAGAAACAGGCTGCTGTAACCTCGATTCGTTCAACGATGCCCGGCAGGCCGCCGTAGAGCATGGTTTCCCGCACTATGTGTTTGATATACGCGAAGAATTCGGCACGGGTGTGATCAACAACTTTGTCGAGGAATATATGGCCGGCCGTACCCCTAACCCCTGCGTGCTCTGTAATACACACATCAAATGGTCCGCCCTGCTGAAGCGTGCCGATGCCCTGGGCTGCGATTTTATCGCCACGGGCCACTACGTGAAAGTACGGCAGGAAAGCGACCGCTACATCCTGAGT
Organism: Chitinophagaceae bacterium; assembly: GCA_016786525.1. Taxonomy (GTDB): domain Bacteria; phylum Bacteroidota; class Bacteroidia; order Chitinophagales; family Chitinophagaceae; genus Rurimicrobium. The sequence continues at coordinate 17,799 of JAEUVW010000243.1, read as the reverse complement.
AAAGCCAAAGACCTGACCAAAGACCAGAGCTATGTACTCTGGGGCCTGGGCCAGGACTGCCTGAGCCGCAGCATTTATCCCCTGGGCGACCTGCTGAAAACGGAAGTGCGGCAGATTGCCGCTGATATGGGCTATGTAGACCTTTCCAAGAAAGCGGAAAGCTACGAGATCTGCTTTGTGCCTGATAATGATTACCGTGGCTTCCTCAAACGCCAGAATCCCGGCCTGGAAGCCAGCGTGGAAGGCGGGGATTTTGTGCTCACCGACGGCACCAAAGTCGGTAAGCACAGGGGCTACCCTTTTTATACCATCGGCCAGCGCAAAGGCCTGGACATTGCCCTGGGTAGGCCCGTCTTCGTCACAAAGATCATACCCGAAACCAATACCGTCGTCCTGGGCGATGCGCATGAACTGCAACAGGGCAGCATGCTGGTTTCCGGCCTGAACATGGTCAAATACGCGGACATTCCCGACGGCATGCGCGCCGTCACCAAGATCCGCTACAAAGACCCCGGCACCGAAAGTGTGCTGTACTGGGCTGGCGATAAGCTCACCGTACACTTCGACCATGCCGTCAACAGCATTGCCCCCGGCCAAAGTGCCGTCATCTACGAGGGAGACGATGTGGTTGCAGGAGGCATTATCCACTCCGGAATATAATTTTGGCTTTTTGTTATGTTTCTTTGGAAAAAAGAGTATTTTTAGCCTCGTTTTAATGCGAGGCTACATACATCACTCTATTTTGCATTCAGTATGAATAAGAATAAATTTATCGCCGGCCTGACGGCCGTATTGCTGGTTTCCGGGCTTATGAGCTCCTGTAAAAAGGACCGCGTCATCGTCAATTCCAACGCAGGCGATATGTACCAGAGCTTTATGCCCCTTGAGATCGGTAAGTTCATCTTGTATGATGTGGATTCTTTCCTGTGGGATGATGTAAAATGTATCAAGTATACCAATGAGTCCCAGCAGGAATACCTGGTGGCCGACACCTTCCGCGACAACCAGAGGAGGCTCTCTTACGTGATCCAGATCAGGAGCCGCCTCAACGAGAAAGCACCCTGGACCGTCAACGACGTGGTGTATTACACACCGGGCGCCGAACAACTGGAACTGGTGGAAAAAAACATCCGTTTCATGCGCATGGTGAACCCTATTGTTGAAGGCAAACAATGGCTGGGCAACAGCCTGGTACCGCAGGAAGACCAGGACTACAACTACCTGAAAGGCTGGAAATATACTTATCAGAATGTGCTGCAGCCCTTCAACAACGGAGCCATCAATTTTGACAGGACCGTCACTGTACTGGAAACTGACCAGATCCTGAATAACCCCGAAACGATGCCGGACAGTTACGCCTACCTGCTGCAATCCAAATCTGTATACGCCTTCCGTGTAGGGATGATCTACCACGAGTATGCCTACTGGATCTACGACCCCGTACCGCTGACCAAATCCTGCCGCAGGGGTGCCGGTGTGACCATGAGGGCGATTGAGTACAATTAATCCCTGCGAAAAAGGGGTTTCTTATTCCTGTATGAAGTAATTTTGAATACAGCATAAAGCCCCTTGTCATGAGCAGAATTCCCGCTTTCTTTTATTGCTTTATCCTGGCCTGTTTCCTGGCCTCAGCAAGCACTTTTGCCCAAACACAATACGCCTTCAGGGTTTCCTTTACCGGCAAAAACGGGACAAGCGGCACCCTGGGAGCCCCTTCTGCCTATCTCTCCGCCCGGGCACTGGACCGTCGCGATCAGCAATCGATTGCCATCGACAGTGCCGACCTGCCCCTCAGCCGGGCTTATATCGATACCGTACTCAGCCTGAGCAGCGGCGTATTGCATACCCGCTCAAAGTGGCAAAACAATTGCGTGGTGCTGATGCCCGATACCAGCAGCATGCACCTGGTCCGCAGCAAACCCTACGTCAAAAGCGCGGTGTACGTGGCCGTTTTTTCGGCTCCCCTGCACCTGCTGAAGGCAAACCCTTCCGATAAAAACACTTTGCCGGAAAGCGCTGTAAAAGACCGCTTGCGGACAACCGGCACGGTAGGGTACTATGGCGATGCCTTCGACCAGATCAGGCTGGCCAATGGCGACTACCTGCACGACCGGGGCTATCGCGGCAAAGGCAAACTCATTGCCGTACTGGACGAAGGGTTTAACCTGGTCAATACCCTGCCTGGCTTCGACAGCCTGAGGAGCAGCGGCAGGATCACCGATACCTACAATTTTAACCTGAACAAGGCAGAGGTATACGGGTATTCCGCTCACGGCACCCAGGTGCTCAGCACGATGGCGGGTATCCTGAATGGCTCCTATGTGGGTACGGCACCGGATGCAGACTATGCCTTGTATGTAACGGAAAACAGCAGCGCAGAGCAACCCTTTGAAATGGACAACCTGGTGGCCGCTATGGAAAGAGCAGACAGCATCGGGGCCGATATCATTACTATTTCGCTGGGTTACAACACCTTTACGATCGGCACCCTGAATGCAGACCTCAAACTGACGGACATTGACGGCAAAAGCACCATTGCCGCTATGGGCACCAATACGGCCACCCAAAAAGGAATATTGGTCGTGGCCTCTGCAGGCAATGAAGGCGGCGGATGGTGGAATAAAATACTGACACCCGGGGACGCAGACAGTGCCCTCACCTGCGGATCGGTGGACATCAGCAAAGCAGCTTCACCCACCAGTGGCAGGGGGCCCAACGCCGCGGGAGTCAGAAAGCCTGATGTCTGTATGCTGGGCGCACCCGGTATTGTGCTCAACAGTTCCGGTACCACCTCCAGTGTCAGCGGTACCTCTATTGCTACACCCGAGCTGGCCGGCCTGGCCGCCTGTCTCTGGCAAGCCTATCCGAAAGCCAACCCGTACCAATTGCGCAAAGCGATCCGCGAAAGCGCACATATAGCATCCGCACCCAACAATGAGCAGGGCTACGGCGTGCCGGACTTTGGCAAGGCAACCCTTTCCCTGGCGGAAACGCCCTGTATCTGTGCGGAACCCGGGCTCACCGTGTACCCCAACCCTTTTACCGATGCCCTTTCGGTAGAGATCAACGGCGCAAACAGCAATGAAACCCTGCAATGGAGCCTGTACAATATGCAGGGTCAAAAAATCCTGTCCGCCGCAAGACCCTATACTGCAGGCAGCTTTTACTTTACGATACCCACCCCACAGAACCTGCCTTCCGGCATCTATATCCTGCGTGTGAACAGCGGGCAATACAACCAGACATTCAAACTACAGAAATAGCAGAAAAAAAATTTTGTGCTGCCCGTAGGGGTAAAGAGTCACTCCGCTGTCTTATTCAAAACCGAAGATTTGGCTCAGGAGATTAATTTTGTACACCGCTTGGCCTCCATACCTATGGATACAGATTTATTATACCCAACCGCTCCGGCTATCGCCGATACAGGGCTGGAATTTGAACAGCTGTTCAAAAGTCATTTTAAGGCTTTATACGGCTATGCCTATACGATCCTGAATGACGACGTCATGGCGGAGGAAGTTGTACAGAACGTGTTTTGCCGCCTGTGGGAAAAAAGGGAGCAGATTGCGATCAACCAGTCGGCCAAAGCCTACCTCTACCGTGCTGTATACAATGAAAGCCTGAACTACCTGAAACACCAGCGGGTAAAAGCCGGGTACCAGCAGTATGCCGCACGCAATGCCGGCACTGCCGAAAGCGCGGCAGCCCCGGTGGCGCACAGCGAACTGCAGCAGCAGCTGGCCAAAGCCCTGAACGAGCTGCCGGAACAGTGCCGTACGATCTTCCAGAAAAGCCGCTTCGAAGAGTTAAAGTACCGCGAGATCGCCGAAGAGATGGGGCTTTCCATCAAAACGGTAGAAAACCAGATGGGCAAAGCGTTGAAGATTCTCCGCTCCAGACTGATCGACTTTTTACCTGCATTTATATTTTCATTACTCAATTTGTAAAACCAGACCCACGTGAACAGAGATAACAATAGCATAGACGAGTTGCTGGTCAAATACTTACTGCATGAAGCAGATGCGCAGGAACACCTGGCCCTGATGAAATGGCGCGAGGCCAAAGCAGAAAACGAACAATACTTTACAGATTTCAAACTGATCTGGGAAGAAAGCAAAAAACTGCAAAGCACCCTTGCAGTAGATGAACAGGCGGCCTGGGAAAGGCTGAAAGTACGCCTGAACAGCGAGCAGGCCCCAGCCGCGGAAAAGGCTCCCCGGCGCGTGAACCTGGTGCTGCGCAACCTCATGCGCGTCGCAGCGGTACTGGTCTTGTGCGTCGGCGGCTACTTCCTGTACGAACAGCAGGCGAATAAAATGATCACAGTGTACTCTGAAGCAGCCATACGCCGGGAAACCCTGCCGGACGGCTCTGTGGTGACGCTGAACAGGAACGCATCCATCTCCTATCCGAAACGCTTCACAGGTGCTTCGCGCAGCATTACCCTTTCCGGGGAGGCGTTCTTCAACATCACGCCCGACAAGGCCAGGCCTTTTATCATCGATGCCAATGGAGTGTCCGTGAAGGTGGTGGGCACCTCTTTCAATGTGAAAACAGGAGCCGAAAAAACAGAGGTGATCGTGGAAACCGGTATCGTGGAAGTGATCAAAAAAGAATACAGCGTACGCCTGAACCCGGCAGAAAAAGCGACGGTAACGGCTACTGCAGCAGCACCGGTAAAAGATGTGGCCAAAGATGCTTTGTACAATTACTACCGCACCAATGAATTTGTCTGCAACAATACACCGCTGTGGCGCCTGGTCGAGGTGCTGAACGAAGCGTATGACACCCGCATCCTGATCGGCAACGACAGCATCCGCGACCTGCCACTGACCGCTACGTTTAAAAATGAAAGCCTGAACGACATCCTTTCTATCATCAGCGAGACCTTGGATGTGACGGCAGAACGGAGGGGAACAGACATTGTTTTACAATAATTACATGACGATCGAGGTAAAAATTTATTCTTTTGAAAAGACTCCTTTGTACCCTTAGCTTTTTTTTGAGTTGTTATGCGTCTATTGCTCAGCACCTGCTGGGCAAAGTCGTTTCCGTCAATATTGATAACCAGGAACTGCATGCGGCGCTGAATACGATCAGCCGAGCCGGGAATTTCCAGTTTTCGTACAAAAGCAACATTATCCTGCAGGATAAAAAAGTAAGCCTGAAAGCACAGGACAAAACAGTAAAGCAATTGCTGGACCTTATTTTCGAAGGCAATTTCCATTATTCCGAAAAGGGCAAATATGTGATCCTGCACTCCGGCGGCGAAAAACAGTTTGTCATCAGCGGCTACATACAAAACGGCAAGACCGGGGAGCGCCTGAGCAATGTGACGGTGTATGAAGACCAGGTACTGGCTTCGACACTGACCAACGAGCACGGTTATTTTAAATTGCCGATCAAGAACAAGAAAAAGCTGAAGACCGTCTCCATCATTGCCCGGAAAGAAGCCTACACAGAAGCCTACGTAGACCTGAACGCCGGCTACGACCAGGAACTGGTACTGCCCATCCTGCCTTCTTCCGAGATCATTCTCGAAGGCGTAGTGGTGAAGAATGAAGAGTCGAGCTGGGCCAGCAGGATCTTCCTGTCTTCCAAGCAAAAGATACAAAACATCAATATCGGCAGCTTCATGGCCAAACGCCCGATACAGACCTCCCTGCTGCCGGGTATCGGTACACATGGGCTGATCGGCTCGCAGGTGGTCAATAAGTTTTCACTGAATATCCTGGGTGGCTATACCGCCGGTGTGAACGGTTTTGAATTCGGCAGTTTGTTCAACATCAACAAAGGCAATGTCCGCTATGTGCAGCTGGCGGGTATTTTCAACAGTGTGAACGGGAATGTGACCGGCTTCCAGATGGGCGGCATTTACAATTATGTATCCGGCTACACGGATGGCTACCAGGTGGCCGGTATTTCCAACATCATCAAAGGAAAAGTAAGCGGAGCACAGGTGGCGGGGGTTTCCAACATCAACCTGGATACAGTCAGGGGCATCCTGGTAGCCGGTATTTCCAACACCGGTGAAGCCGAAGTGAAAGGCGTACAGATCGCCGGGGTCGTAAACAAAAGCAAAGGCGTATCCAAAGGCGTGCAGCTGGCTGGCTTGACCAACTGGACAGACGCGAACACGAAAGGCCTGCACATTGCAGGCTTCAACAACCACAGCAGGCGCTCGATGAAAGGCATGCAGATGGCCGGTTTCCTGAACTATGCGCGAAAAATGAAAGGTTTCCAGTTGAGTGTGATCAACATTGCCGACAGCATGGATGGCTTTGGGCTGGGACTGGTGAATTATTATAAAAACGGGCATCATAAAGTACTGGCCTTTACCAACGAGCTGCAAAACCTGAACCTGGGCTACCTGTCCGGCGCCCGGAATATTTACTCGCTGATCACTGCAGGTATGAATATCGAAGGCAACAACAAACGCTACTCCATGTCCTACGGTATCGGCACAGAGATCAGGCTGGCTAAAAAACTGGCCCTGAACCCGGAAATCAGTGGCCACACTTTTTACATCGGCCATTGGGACTATGTACCCCTGGCCGCCAGGGCACAACTTTGTGTCACCTACAAGATCTTCAAACCTTTCGAGATTTTTGTAGCCCCGGCCTATACGATCACCGAAACAAAAACGACAGCAAAGGCGGACGGCTATGGCCAATGGCTCCAACAGCCGGGCATGCAGTACGATCGCCTGGGCAACAGCATTACCGGCTGGATCGGCTGGCAGGCGGGGATCAGGATCTTTTAAATGAAAAATGAAGAATGGATAATTGAAAGTTGAAAACTGAAAATAGTAGTATCGACAATCAAAAATCTGAAATCCTATATCCCAAATCAAAGTGGGTTATTCTTTTTTCAAACGCTCAATCAGGCGGTGGATATTATTAACGACAATCGCCTGGTCTGTCTGCAGGGAGCCCTGGTAGCGTAGGTGCTTTTGTTTGTCAAATACCAGTATGGTAGGATAACTCCGGATTGCCCAGGATGTATCCGTTACCAGTTGCCGGGCTTTGAGTTTGTGAAAACGGTAGCTTGCCAGGGCCTCAAATACTTTGTTATGAAGCACTTCTTCTTCGAAGGGCAGGTTCAGGCTTCCGATATAAACAGAAGTATCGACACCGTATGTCGTATAAAGTGCTTCCAGTTTGGGGAAGCCCCTGAAGCAGGCTGCGCACTTTGAGTGCCAGACATCCAGTATGATAACCTTTGCGTCTATTTCATTAATGGTGCGCGGAGCACCCGAGGAATCAGTAAGTGGTAAAAATACGCGTGCGTCGACTGCGGAGTTTTTTATTTCTTTTCCGCTTAGCGAGGCCCAGTAATTAGGATAGGCCACAAAAGACAACAGCGAAAAGACCAGCACTGCGGCAACAGATACCTGCCACTTCCGGTGGCTGCGGTAATACAGGTACAGGAGGCCCAGGGCCAGGAAAGGAGAATAGGTAAGGGGATAAAATTCTTTATCACTGAAATTGTTCCCAATAGGGAAAAAGAACAGGATGGGTGCAGCAAGCAGCAGCAAAAACAGCTCAGCAAAACGAATACGGCCTTTGCTGCTGTGGAGGATCCAGATGCCGACCAGGAAGTAAACCAGGCAATTGGTAAACAGGCGCAAAAAGGCCGTGTTGATAAAAGCCCCGTTCATCACCTGGAACAGGCAGGCCGCCAAAGCCAGCAACACATACAGGATTGTCTTTTTCCCCGCTTCCCGGTACAGCAGTACAGCACTCAGGGCAATGACGGCCAGGCCCGCGCTGAGTCCTGTTATCAGCGTTTGCGTTTCTGTCAGGCGGCATAGCCTCACCAAAACAGATAACAGGATGGCTGCAGCGATCACACACCAGCTTGCATACAGGGAAAAAGTTTTAGTCGACAATGTTGGCTTTGATCCGGAGCACATAAAATTGTTTTTGGGTATTGGCGAGGACATTGAAAGCTCAATTTCAAATTTAGACTATTTTCTACACATTGTATTTTAATAATCTATTTTGAAGCGCGGTAGCCTGCTCAGAAATCCAAGCCCAAAAACATTTCCCGCAGCGTAGGGGTAAGTCGTCTTTGTGTTGTCTTAGAGTAAATACCAAATCAAGCATACAAGATGATGAAGAAAATGATGGCGCTGCTCCTGTGCAGCCAAATGGCTTACGCTCAATCTGATACGGTCAGGATGGCTCATATCGGCCTGGTGTACCCACTGAGTACGAATGGCAAAGATGCCAAAAACTATACGAACTACGGCTCCTTCCATGTACTGGGCGGCGTGTCTGCCGGTGAAAAATCCTTTTGCCTTTCCGGCATTGCCACGGCAGTAGTACACAATGCCGATGGTTTTATTTTATCCGGTGTGGTGAATCATATCGGCGGCAACAGCAAAGGCATGCAGATGGCCGGTGTGACCAACTACAGCGGCGGCACGGTAAAGGGATTCCAGATAGCGGGCTTCAACAACATCGCCCGCAATGCAAACGGACTGCAGATGGCCGGCTTCTCCAATATTGTCAAAGATTCTGCGTTTGGCGCGCAAATGGCGGGTTTCAGCAATATCGCCAAAGTATCGGGTACGCAGGCTGCAGGATTTGTGAACGTTTCCAAAAGCACGCAGGGTGCGCAAATGGCCGGCTTTGCGAATGTCAGCAAAGCCATTCGTGGAGCCCAGCTGGCCGGCTTTGCCAACATAGCCAGGGAAGTGGAGGGCATGCAGGCTTCCGGCTTCATCAATGTGGCTAAAAAAGTGAAAGGCGTACAGGTGGCCGGTTTCATCAATATTGCGGACAGTTGCGACTACCCCATAGGGCTGATCAACATCATCAAAAACGGGGAACAGTATATAGGGCTTACGGTAGACGAATCGGCCAGCACCATGGTAGCCCTGCGCTCCGGCAGCAAAAAAATGTATGGCATCCTGGCTGTAGGCATCAACCCCCTGCACGACGAACTGCGGTATGGAATGGAAGGCGGTATCGGTATGAATATCCCGCTGAGTCCGGCATTCCGCTTCAAAACTGAGTTTACGGTGTTGTCCCTCACCGATTTTACAAATGGTGTGTTTATGAAATCGTCCGTTCGCATTTTACCCGCCCTTAAGATCGGCAACCGCTTCGAAGCCTTTGCCGGACCATCTTTCGGCTTTTCCAATTACCCTCTGGACCTGGGCGACGAGCTCAACCTGCAATACCTGTGGAGCAGGCGCAGCAAAGGTACCTTTTATGGCCTGAATGTAGGCGCTATGGCCGGTGTACAGGTACGCCTTTAAAAAAAATTGCTGACCCATAGGGGTAAACACCACCTGGGCTGTCTTATGATCAAACAATAAAATCCATACAATGAACAAACAAATCTTTACTATGGCCGGAATCGTTATCGGATTATGCTTTAGCTCCTGCAGTAAAATTAAAGGCGACGGGCCGGTGATTACCGAAAGCCGCGCTGTAAAGGGATTTTCCCGCATCCGCGCCGCGATGTCCGGTGATATTTATGTGCGCCAGGACAGTGTGTACAAGGTCGAGATCCACGCCCAGAAAAATATCATCGATGTATTGAACACCAATGTAAATGACGGTCAGCTGAAAATAGACTTTGACCACAACAAGCGCATCGGCAACCATGACCGCATCGAGATCTTTATCAGTTGCCCCAATGTAGAAGGCCTTTCGGTCAGCGGTTCCGGGAATATAACAGCCATGAATAAATTGACCCCCTCCGCTATTGATCTGAATGTAAGCGGTTCGGGTACCCTCAGTGTTGCAGAACTCAGTACCGGAAGTATTGATGCGAGTATCAGCGGTTCCGGAGACATCGTGGTGCTCAACGGGCAGGCAGCCTACGTGAATACCGACATCAGCGGCAGCGGCTACCTGGACCTCATGGGTGTGGCGGCCACTGCGGCCAATACCCGTATCTCCGGTAGCGGAGATACGAAAGTGAATGTCAGCGACGAGCTGTCGGTAAAGATATCCGGCAGTGGCGATGTGTACTATCGCGGCCGCCCGCGTATCACGACCAACATCTCCGGTTCGGGTAAGTTGATCGCCCAATAAAGCTTAGTTGGTGACTGAGATAAACAGGGGCTGTCCGCAAGGATAGCCTTTGTTGCTTTGTCTGGCACAGGCAATCGGAACGCCTTGTTTCAGGCCTGCTACGTAAGGGGGCGCACATAAGCGCAGGCATAGCTTTATGAGAAGAAACGAATGAAAACAAACAGTAACGGTTTTCAGGAGTAAACAAGCGCCCCTGGTGTTCTTGTCCTTAATGTTTTATTTCTGAATCACTATGTTTTCGTACAACTCTATATCGCCTGACGAGACATACAGCCTGTAGTAGCCGCCGGGAAATGCAGAAGCATCTATGTTCAAAAAATCCTCTGTTGTCGTAGCCTGAAAGATAGTGGTCCCGGCCTCAGGGTTATACATACCCAGTTTATATTGATCCAGCGCTTTATCCTCCAAACGGCCTTGTTTGATCCATACTTTTTTTTCAAGTCCTTCCCTGGGAAAACTTAGCCTAACGCCGACAAAATTCAGTGCAGGAATAGGGAAAATCCTCAAACGGTAGGTGTCCGAACCTTTGTTTGCTTCCTCTTTGCCGTTTGGTGTTCCTACCATCCCCGCAGCTTGCCCATTGATATCAATTAACTTATAACCGGTAATGACAGGCGCTCCCAACGCAGATTCCGGGATCGCATCCGTATCGTTTTTCTGACAAGCCAAGCATAGAAGACACAGCAAAAAAATAGTCCATTTGCCTTTGTTCATAAAAGTATCACCGGGTTTAAACCGATGCAAAGTAATAACATAAAACGGCAATGCGCAAGAACAGCCGACATGCGCTATGTGCCAAGCCTTGCAGCCTGAGGTGGGCTATGTGTCTCTTTCTTTTGGCCTGCGTTTAGCCGAAAGGACGCATGGCGCAATTGACTATTTAAGAAAAAACTATACTCAAAGAACTATTTCTGCCTTTACCAACACCTGCGTATCCATACCACTCAAGGCGGAAATTACTTTTAGATGATCTTAATTTTGGGAAGAGTTATAGTTCTATTTCTATATTTTCCTTTTTAGATTTCAGAATAACCTTCCTAATAAAAAGAAATACCATACTTACTTTTACTGTGTATTGAAACTCTTCTCCTGTATGATCTACTGCATAAACATAAAAGAAAATGGTGTTAGCAATATTGCCCATCTCAGGAACTGGTTTAATCACAAATTTATCTTTGCCAAAGTCTCCTTTTTTAAATAGACCTACAAATCTAGTATTTATGAAATCTTGTTTCCGGGAATACAAATAAGGATGAATAAATTTTTTAAGAACAAAAGATATCATTATTTTGTAAATAACGATATTAATAAGAAATATTAATAAAAGCCCCAATGCCAATATTTTGACTATAAAAATAGCAATCATACAACTTGTTATCTTTTTGAAAAACCAATTCTAAAATTACCTTCAACGCCCACTCCGAATTGCATATTTAATGACGGATCAAATCCCCAAAACCAATCAGTCATATTGCCATAATTATCAAATTTCAGCTTTACTCCAACACCAATTATCCCTATACCCACCTCGTGTTCAGTAGCCCCTTTATATGCCTGTCCCTTGTAATCTAACCCCCCATAGTACGCTCCTCCAATACCCCAGTTTATTTTTTTTCCAGGTGCGTAGCTGTTCCCCTCAAAGCCTTTTCTCAGACTCCATTCAAAGTCTGTTTGAACTGTAGAATAGAAATTAATTCTGGCTGCAATACCTTTTTGAATGCCTCCTCCCAACTGCGCTCCATAAGATGTTGAATATCCAATAGCTACATCAAAGTGCTTATTCATCCAATCCAATACTCCACTGCCGTTTTGTTGACTATATGTCGAACCTTCACCGCCGGACGTATGTGCCGAGCCTTCGCCGCCTAGCGTCGGCCATGCTGTCTCTTTCTTTTGGCATTTGTGCTAGCCGAAAGGACGCATGGCGCAATTGTCTATTTACGAACTCCAATCTCCCTAAAGATTATAACTACTTTCCGCGCTCAATATCAAAAAGGGTAGGTGATAAAACCCATACCAGATTCATGCTAATTAGCTTTCTTTTTTACTTATAATTTTCTTTAAAGGAAGTATTATTTGCTTCTCAAATCTTCCTTTTTGCTTTTTATTATCAGAGCTGGAGAAATCTCTATTTATTATTTTCCACTCGGGCATACCATCATTAAGCTTTACACTTACTAAAGCAATTGTAGTAGTTCTATATTCTACTTGACGAATCCACGCGTACATTATCGTAGTGTCTTTTGGAAAATAAAAATAAATGTTATACCAAAGATCGTCTGCATTTTCCCTTCCGTCTTTTATATTTAAAGAATCAGGTACACAAAATTCTTTATGTTCATTTTTAAATTCGTGAATTATCTGCATAAGTGCCTTTTCAGAAATATCCAGTTCGTATCTTTCTGCTTCTAGAAAACTACCTGGTGATAGCACCTTTGCTAGTAAAACTATAATTACTAACATTACTGTAATATATATTCCAGTTTTCATAACTATTTTGAAATTCCAATAATTTTTATCGGATGATATGGTGGTAAAGAATTATAAAGTATGATTTTAGGTAAGGTTGGGATAATTAAAAGTGAAGATCCAAAAGTTTGATATCGTGTTTTTAAATCAAAATAGGGACTCGAGAACATTCCGAATGACTCTACAAATAGTTGTAAATCTGCGTTGATCGTTCTTGTATCAAATAGAACTCCAGTAATACCATATGCACCTACTTTTTCATAGGATTTATCATGGCTTATAGCTGGATACTCCCCTAAGCTCTTAGGTATGTAATCATAATTATCTTTCCCCTTGTAATCTTTTGGATTATATGGCCCTATATAACTTGAACTAAACCAATTTCGATTCAATGTTTTAGGGTCAAGCATACTACCAGAAATGGTATTATTTTGTGTAACACTCTTACTGATTGTTTCGATATTATTTTTAAGATAATCAAAGTTAAGCCTGAATCCCTCAAGTCTATATGGATTTACTTTAGTTTCAACCAAAGCGGTCGTTTCGATCTTCGATGAAAAGTTCACGCTCCATGATGCACTCATATTACCGTAGCTTGCCGAAAAAGTCTGGGAGGAATTGAAGCCCCATATGTTGGTTGAGTAGGTTTGAATAAAAAGTCCGTTATTGTATGTGTTAAGATACGAAGTATTGTATGTGCTAAATGAAGCACTGTACGAAAGGCTATATGGCACCCCGTAGTAACTGCCCGAAGCACCGTAGCTGGCTGTATAGCCATAGCTGTAATTACTCGTATTATACTGGTCCCCACTTGGGTCCGTATACTTCATCGGGTTGTTCAGGCAGTACGAAAAGCGGTTGTAGTTCTGCGTATTCGTCGGGTCCTGCACATAATTGTCGGGGCGCAGCATGCGCCCGTTCAGGGGATCGTACATGCGCCCGTTCATGTTCACCAGCCCATACTCCGGCAGCATTTCATGCCCGGTATAGCCACGGGTGAGCCAGCCGGGTTTGGTGCCGGCGCCTGCAACACCATAGTTCCAGGTCTCGGGATCGCGTTCGCGGCCCCAGGGGTCGTAGGCCTGGCGGTACAGCGGGGTGCCGGCATCGTCGGTGAGCAGTACGATGGAGCCCAGGTGATCGGTATAGGCGGCGTAATAGGTAAAGCTGCCGCCTTCTTCGACGACAATGGCGCTGAGACCGGCGTCGCCGGAGATGTAATGGATTTGCTGCGCTGCAGCACCGGCCACCTCATCCCGCTCGTAGTCGCCCATGTACCAGCGCTGGTGCGTCACTACACCGCCTTGTACCTGCGCGCTATACGCACGGTCTTCGGCGGCATCGTACACAAAGTTTTCTTCATAGGGGGTACCGCTTATGGTCTCCGTAATCTTATCCGCCTTATGAAAAGGGGTATAGGTAATCTCCTGTGTAGCGTGGCTGACCAGGCATGTGCCGAGCCTTGCAGCCTGAGGTGGGCCATGTGTCTCTTTCTTTTGGCCTTGCGTTTAGCCGAAAGGACGCATGGTGCAATTGATAATTAACGATCCCCTTTTGCAAAGAATAACCTACTATCGGAAGCTCAGATTACATCTGTTACTGGCAAGCATCATTAGGAGCCTGCTACTATAAACTACCTATGACAGCTTGCTGAATCTTAATAATCGTATACGTCTCTTGTTGGTTCAAAGCCCGAACAGTGAGAAAGTATGTTTCCAGTATGTACACTAATGTCGAAGGTTACGGTACAGCAGACTCCACCAATTATAATTTTGCATATTAATATTTCATGCTTCTTACAATATTGCCTGTAAAAATGAAAGCAAATACACTAATAATTATATACACCAATAATGCTACATTAATGAATGTCTTATTTTCTTTGCTATTTCTAAATGTCTTTGATATTTCCTTTGCTTTTCCATTTTTTAATAATAGGATGTAATTAAAATATAGAACCCCTACTCCCATGAAAATAATACTTAGATTATTCAATTGAGGGAGTATTGATTTTGTAATTATAATTATAACATCCAACAAAGTATAAATATTTGCAATCAAAAACATTGATACAATTGCATAAGCCCATCCTGCATCACTTTCACCATTAGACAAACTAAATGAGTAAATTCTATAAAAAAAATATTTCAAAATTTTTATCATATTAACGGTCTCTATAAAGGTTAAATCCTGATCCCAAAATTTGTTGATTTTGCTCTATTAAATTACTATTCATTTCCATTGCTCCATTAAATCCTCCGGGATAAAATGCGTCTATGCCAAAATATAAAGCACCTCCTATAAATGCAGGTACTGCCATTCCTGCTGCACCAACCCCTAAGCCCCAAGCTGTTACGCCGGTATTAACACCAAAGTGAGCTCCACTAATTTGATTATTACGATAAGCGTAAGCATCTACAGCAACACCTAAAACAGCAGAAGACCTACCCCAAGATTTTAAAATTTTACCCGCTTTAGCATAAGGAGTAGAATGCTTTGTAAGATTTGCATAATTAATATTTCTAATTAACCCTTTAGAAGTGATATATTGGCCTTGACCGGCAAGAGTTGAAATTTCTGTCAATCCGACAGCCGTGCCCCAAAGCCCATTAGCCGTAGATATAACACTTACATCAACTCCAGTTGGTTGGTACGCCCAAGGCCCATTTGAAGAATGATTGATATACCCGATGATCTCTGTGGCCTCTGCTGTCAGGAACCCATCTGCATCCCGCGTAATGTCTGCCGTAGAAGGTCCCCCCCGTATGGCCTGCCTGCTGGAGGTAAAACTATAGGTGTAACCGATACTTGGATTAAAATCGACCTCACCTCCACGGCTTACTGTCATTCCCCCTCCATAAGCAAAAACACCGCCCCTCTGGCTCCACCCCACTCCGGCACTGGTGAGGTTGGTGTTGAACCCCGGCATGCCCGCCAGGTTAAAACCAACACCTGCGGTTGCAAAAAAACCAGAGTTGGTACTCCAACCCACATTTCCTGAAACGGCACCAGCCGCCACGCCTGCAGAAGCTGAAAAATTATTGCTTGTACCATAGCTTACATTCCCCTGCACACCAAAAGTGCCGGGCACACCCACTCCTCCCGAAACGCCGAAGTCGATCCCACGTTTGTTGATGGTAAGGTAAGGTAATGCCCAAACCAGCTCTCCACTCGGGTCGGTGTACTTCATCGGGTTGTTCCAGCAATACGAATATCGGTTATAACTCTGTGTATTCGTAGGGTCCTGCACATAATTGTCCGGCCGCAACATGCGCCCGTTCAGGGGGTCGTACATACGCCCGTTCATGTTGATGAGCCCATACTCCGGCAGCATTTCGTGGCCGGTATAGCCACGGGTGAGCCAGCGGGGTTTGGTGCCGGAGCCTGCAACACCATAGTTCCAGGTCTCGGGGTCGCGCTCCCGGCCCCAGGGGTCGTAGGCCTGGCGGTATAACGGCGTGCCGGCATCGTCGGTGAGCAGCACGATGGAGCCCAGATGGTCGGTATAGGCGGCATAGTAGGTAAAGCTGCCGCCTTCTTCGACAACAATGGCGCTGAGACCGGCATCGCCGGAGATGTAATGGATCTGCTGCACTGCAGCACCGGCCACCTCATCCCGCTCATAGCCGCCCATATACCAGCGTTGGTGGGTCACCACACCGCCTTGTACCTGCGCGCTGTAGGCCCGGTCTTCGCCCGCATCGTACACAAAGTTTTCTTCATAGGGGGTACCGCTTATGGTCTCCGTGATCTTATCCGCCTTATGAAAAGGGGTGTAGGTAATGTCCTGTGTGGCATGGCTGACCAGGCCGGCCGGATCGGTGATGGTGCCTACAGCGTTGCGCGGGAAGGGCCGGTAGCCGTACTGCCCGGCGTCCGACTTAGACACTATACGGCCGTAAGAGCCCGTCCAGTGCGGAGAAGGTACATCGTATTTTACCTCTATAGGTGGCCAGTTCAGCAAGCCGCCTGACGCATCTACTTTTCCTGCTTCCGACTGCACCAGCCTGTCGGCTGCATCATAGGTAAATATCTCCTGTACACTGGCCTGAACATCAGCCCGCCCCCAAAGGTTACCATTTGCAAGATTGTAGTCCATAGCGATATCCAGTATACCGGAAGCATCGCGAATGCGGCTTAGGTAGCCATTGTCGTAGCTCAGTTCGGTCTGCAGACCGTTGCTGCGGGTGAATTTTTTTACCTGCCCGTCGCCGCGCTTTTCGTCGGCCCGGTACAGCAGCTGTTCGCCGGGGCCTCCGCCGCTGAAGTCGGTGGTGATCTTCTCCAGCGCGCCATTGGCCCGGTAGTGCTGACGGGTGCGCAGGCCGGAGGAGTAAGCGGTGGTAAGCGGGCGCCCATAGGCATCGTAGCCGAATGCTTTTTCCATGATGACACCATTGGTGTTCCGGCTATGTCGCGCCAGTGCCCCGTTTTCGTTGTAGTCGTATTCGTCTGTGACGGTACCATAGGCCGTGCTGGTCACACTTTCCTGCTGCAGCTGGTATCCTTTGCTCTTATCGTAGTAAGTGTAGGTCGTTTTGACGCCATCCAGCTCTTTTTCCCGGAGCCGGCCAAAGTCCGTTTCATAGCGGAAATAGCTTGTTTTCCCTTTAGGGTCTTTCTGCTCTGTGAGCCGGCCGAAGGGGTCGTACTTATAGGTGGTTTTGCCGGCATCGGCATCGTCCATTGTCACCAGCCTGCCCCAGTGGTCATATGCTTTATTGATAAAGGTCATGCCGGAAGAAAACACTTTCATCCGGGACCAGAGTTCGTTGCCCCGGCTATCGTAATCGAAGAGCACAGCGCCGGCGATACCATTGCCGGACTCAATGAGCTTGCCACTGGCATCGGTCTTTGTCTTTTTGATTTTCCCATCGGGCAGCTTAATGGTGGTAAAGGCCGAACCGCCGCTAAAGCCGTACTCATACTTAGTGGTTCCCGCTACACTCGTTTCGGAATTGACCCGGTTCCGCTCATCATAGGTATAAGCCACCGTCAAGGGGGTCTCTGTTGTTAGGTAGCTGTTTGATTTTTCCTGCACATTGCCCCGGGTATCGTAGCGGGTCCAGGCATTGGTCCAGCTGCCGCCGGAGTGTTCCTGCTGCATTTTTACGGCTCTGCCCAGCTGATCGTACCAGGTCTTTACGTCGGGCGCGGAGGGGTCGCTGACCTGGGTATAGTAGAGTTGGTTGGTCCCCGGGTCCCAGCCATCGGAGTAGTTGATGGTATAGGAAACGGAACTGCTGACGGGTATTGTTGCAGCGCTGAGCTTACCCCA
>JAEUVW010000311.1 GCA_016786525.1 Chitinophagaceae bacterium | reverse complement strand
GCATAGAAGGTATCTGTAGCCCCGGGGATAGCGGTACCGGAACGGAACCACTGGTAAGTAAGCCCTTTACCGGTAAAGGATCCCGTATAGATCTGCGCAGACTCTGCGCAGATCGACAAGACGCCGCCGGGACTGATGGACACCGTAGGGCTGGGGTTCACGTTTATTTTTACTGCAGCAGAGCTGTCCTTGCATCCTGTTGCAGCATCGGTCACGATAACCTGGTAGCTGCCGGCCATACCGGTAGTAAAAGCAGCAGCAGTAGCTCCGCTGATGCGGCCGGCAGTATTCCTCCACTGGTAGTACCCCCCTCCGCTGCCCCTGAGTGTAGCAGTGTTCCCTTCACAGATCTCTACCGGGCCGGGCGAGGGATCAATAACGGGCAGGGGCGGCGGGTTGATGCTAGCCGTAACGGCAGTGCGCGCAGACAGGCAGCTTGTATACCCATTGAACACCATTTTCGGCCGGGAGCTCAACGTTGTAGCTGTGGTAATGCTGCACAGATCATCAGGAGTTTCGTCGTCATCCCGGTAATAGCCTGAGGAAACAAATGAAGTCCCATCATACTTTACGGTAGTCCCTGTTCCCCCGGCATCATTATTGCTCCAGCAGGTTTCGAGCACGATATTAGAGGCCCCGTCCCAGTATAAAGGCACGGAGAACGGGAAGGTTGCCAAACCGGATACCGGTGTCGTATACCCGGCAGGTGCAGTGGTGGTGTACACTGTAGTCAGGCCGCTTAAGAATGTAGTGCCCAAAACAGATGCAGCGGTCGTTCCGATGCTCAGCCGGAATCCTTCATACAGGACTCCCCCCGATACCACGTCAAAAGCCACTGCCGTGATCTCCCCTGCGGTCAGGCCCATAGCGGTCAATTCGGCAGCCTTAACCAGGTATTGCTTTTTGAAGCCGCCGTAGTAATAGTCAAAGGGGCTGACCCTATCTGAAGACCATCCGTCCGAAACCGTAGTATTTGCCCCCTCCCCGACGGATACGGTGCCCGGTGCCCCTGCTCCCTCCACTGCTACATAATACGTAGTCGAGGAGGTAAGAGAAGGTGTCGTAAAAGCTGTCCCGCTGCCCAGCGGGGTACCGCCGGAAGATGTTGCATACCACTTCAGTGTGCCGTCTGTACCGGAAGCGGCCAAGTCTAACGTTCCCGGGCCGCAACGGGCGCCATCTGTAGTACTGCTGACCGTGGGGTTGAGGACCTGTGCCGTATCGGAGACCGTATTCAGGCATAGGTCTCCTACGCCATTCCGGATGGCCGCCCTGTAGTATCTTGTTGCAGACAAAACGGGCGTGGTGTAAGACCCGGCTGTGGCGGAAGGAATATCAGTAAAACTAATGTTGTCTGCAGCAACGGACCATTGCAGAGTGGCTGCTCCAAAACCAGCAGCCGGGGGGCTTAGTATTATCGTAGCCGTACCCGATTTGCACAGGTAAGCCGGGGTGGCTATTGCCGAAACGGAAGCCGGCAGGGTGGTCACTTTCACACTGGCCACTGCTGCACACATTGTCGTTGTATGAAGCGCATTGCAGGTATAGGTCTGCGTGCCGGCAGGCAGGCTTTTTGCATACACCGTGGCAGCGCTGCTGCCCGAAGTATACGGAATAGTGGCCGCCGCATCTGTATACAAGCCCGTGGCGGGACTCCAGACATAGTCTGTATAATTGGCCAGGGGCGAAGTAACCTTCAGTACGGCAACACTGTTGTTGCATACCGTCTGCGTGCCGGACACGGTAAAGGCTGGTGCCGTATTCACCGTTACCCTTGCCTGTACCCTTGGGCTGCTGCAGACCTTATTGCCGGTAAATACGAAAACCGGCAAGCTTGAAGAGGAAGCAGAACTCCAGGCGGAAGAAACCCCGCACAGCACGGCATCATCGTCGTACAAGCCATATACAGCGGTATAGGGCATTGCCGTGACTTCCACCTGGTCACTGGAGGAGAAAAAGTCACCGTCTGCTGTAGGGTCATTGTCAAAACAGATATCCACCAGGATATTGGAAGTACCATCCCAACTGAAGGGCGTGGAAAAAGTAAAATTATTGGCGCCGGATACACTGCTGTAAGTGGCTGGCCCGTACACGCTTGTAAACGCCGGGCTCAACAGGCCCGAAAGGGAGGTAGCGGATGTTGGCGCCAGCTTGATGGTATAGTCAGAAAAAGGCAGGGAGCTGAATTTTGAAGTGATATTCATCGAAAGCGCGGTCATATTGCCCGGCCCGAATCCTGCCGCTGCCAGGTCGCCGGCCAATACCAGGTATTGTGAGTGATTACTTTCATAATACTGGCTGAAAGGACTGGAACCCGAAGCACTGGACGTACTTCCCCCGCTACCGACGACGCCGGAACCGGTGGTATTGTTTTCTGCCGCTACATAGAAATTTGTACTCGACGAGATCAGCGGGGTGGTAAAAGGAGAGCCGGAACCGATCGGAGTGCCCCCGGAAGCCGCCGTATACCATTTTAAAGTGCCGCTCGATGCCGCTGCGGTAAGGTCTGCCGTTCCGGTGCCGCAGCGTGTGGCGTTGCTTACAGACGATACATTATACACAAAAGTAACCTGCACAGGTGTGGACGTTGCACTGGCCGGTGCCGCAACACAGCTTACTTTGCAACGGTACCAGGTTGCGGTTGTAGGTTTCGTTGTGTAGGACATTGCTGTAGCGCCGCTGATATCCGTATAGGTCACATTATCGGGAGAGGATTGCCATTGGTAGACAATACCGGCGCCTGCACTTGCTGTAGGTAAGGATAAGTTAATGCTTGCCCCGGCACAAACAGATGCAGAGGATACGCTGGTGGACCCGGCAACAGGCGTGCCGGAACAAAGGGGCTGAAATACAAACTGTACATTAGCACGGTTGGCTGATCTGCTACCTGCAGGCGGAGCAGCCGGATCAATGTCGATATCATCTCTCCTGTAATACAGGGAGGAGTTTGTTTTGGCGGTATATGTCCAATTATTCGAGCAATAGAAGCCGGGTTTATTTTCATCCACTGCTATGACAATATTGCTGGTTCCATCCCAGGTAAAATAGGAGCTTAAGGGGACTTCAAGCCAGTTTTTAGCTGCAGGAAAAGTAACGATGCCCGAAAATACGTTGGTAAGGGATGATACGGCTACCCAGTCCGATGTGGAACTAAAAGATGTTTTTGAGGTATGCCCTATGTATATGGTCCAGTTATCGCTGTTTGTCGCCGCTCCTGAGTTGAAGTAAAAACGCAGCTTTGCAATCACACCCAATGACGCCGCTCCTCCTGCAGCCGATATTTCAGCCGCCGTATAAATCTGCTGCGTATAACTATAGTCCCAACAGGAAGCAATAGGGTTGTTCGTTGTGGTAGAAGTACCTGTCCCGACCGTAATGGTGGTTTGACCGGAAGCATGGAATACCGCTGCCAGAACGAGCAGCACACTTCTTAAAAATTGACCAAAGT
>JAEUVW010000310.1 GCA_016786525.1 Chitinophagaceae bacterium | reverse complement strand
CTGATCTGGGCCTCCGGTGTGATCGCCCGCGAAGCTCCGGGGCTACCGGCCGACAGCATTACGCGCGGCAGGAGGATACTGGTCGATGCGTACAACAAAGTACAGGGCACCGGCAATGTATATGCTATCGGCGACATCAGTTTCCAGACCGCCGACAGCAAATACCCGCAAGGCCACCCGCAACTGGCCCAGGTGGCCATACAGCAGGGAAAACTACTGGCCGCCAATTTCGTAAAAATGAACAATGGCAGCGCCTTAAAACCCTTTGCCTACCATGACAAGGGCAGCATGGCCATTATTTCTAAATTCAAGGCTGTGGTCGATCTGCCCAAAGGCTTCTTCAAAGGCTTTCTCGCATGGCTGACCTGGCTGTTCATCCATATCATACCGATTGCCGGCTTCCGCAACAAGTTCAAGCTCGCCTTCAACTGGTTCTGGAGCTTCATTACCAACGACCCTACCCTCAGGCTGATTATCCGGCCCGGCAAAGAGCAGGCAAAACCATAACACTCATTTGACACACGCCGTTATTTTATGAAGCTGAAATTCCATCATGTCCTTTCCGCCTGCAGCCTGTTTTTTGTGGCCTGCGGCCCCGATGCCAGTTCCCAGCAGACAACACCTGCCGTTTCAACGCAGGAAATGACGCTACCGGCACCGGGAAAATCGCATGTCAAGCTCAGTAAAGTAATCGGCTGGCCTGAAGGTGCTGCTCCGGCCGCACCGGCAGGCTTTGTCGTCACCCGCTTTGCGCAGGGCATCAAAAGCCCGCGCAATATGATCGTTGCGCCTAATGGCGATGTGTTTGTATCCCTGGCCAATTCGGAACGCAGCGCCAAAGACAGGGTGATC
The DNA here is from genome assembly GCA_016786525.1 of Chitinophagaceae bacterium. Lineage (GTDB taxonomy): Bacteria > Bacteroidota > Bacteroidia > Chitinophagales > Chitinophagaceae > Rurimicrobium. The sequence goes on along the minus strand of JAEUVW010000310.1, from coordinate 4,703 downwards.
GGCGCCATAACCGGGCAGAACAAATCCGAGGTGCAGGGAAAGAGCGCCAACCAGGTACTGCTGTACCGCGACGAAAACAAAGACGGGGTTCCTGAAAAATCCTATTTACTGCTGGAAGGCCTGAACCAACCTTTCGGCATGCTGCTCATCGGCAACTGGTTTTACGTAGCCAATACAGATGGTGTATGGCGCTACCCGTACCGCCCGGGAGATACCAGCATCACCGCAGCCGGAACCAAGATCCTGGATCTGCCTGCAGGCGGGTACAACAATCACTGGACACGCAACCTGCTGGCCAACAGGTCCAAAAGCAAGATTTACATTTCCGTTGGTTCGGGCAGCAATGTGGCGGAACACGGCATGGACAATGAGGTCCGCCGCGCCAACATCCTGGAAATAAATCCTGACGGAAGCGGGGAACGCATCTATGCTTCAGGCCTCCGCAACCCGGTAGGGATGGACTGGGCACCCGGAACCAATACACTCTGGACGGCCGTGAATGAACGCGACGAATTGGGAGATGAACTGGTACCGGACTATATGACCAGCGTGCAGGATGGTGGTTTTTACGGATGGCCTTTTGCTTATTTCGGTGCTCATGAAGACCCCAGGAGGAAGGGAGAAAACCCTGAACTCGTGGCCAGGACCATTGTCCCGGATATAGCGCTCGGGGCCCATACGGCATCCCTGGGGCTTACTTTCTATACCGGCAACAAATTTCCCCGGCCATACCAGGGCGGTGCTTTTATCGGGCAGCACGGATCGTGGAACCGCTCCGAACTGGCCGGATACAAAGTAGCATTCGTGCCCTTTACAAAAGGCAAAGCAAGCGGCGCAGTGCAGGATTTCCTTACCGGTTTTATTGCTGATGCAGATAAGGGCGAGGTGTACGGACGCCCGGTAGGCGTGGTACAAACCACTGACGGGGCCCTGCTTGTCGCCGACGATGTGAGCGGTATCATCTGGCGCGTACAGGCAAAATAGTTATACCACTACCGGCACAGGACCTCAGGCCGGGTTTTCAGGCTAAGACAGGCATTACAGCGCAAGCTTTGCAAAGACATTGCGGCAGGGGAAAGCATACTTATGCTGAACCCGGCAGCACAGGCAGCACCCGGGGACCCTGTCTTCATAACGCTCTGAAAGCACCCTTTCGCGGTAAACAAGCGGCACCGGGTAATGTAATCACACGAACGAGCGATAAATTGTATAAGGTTTTTCCCCAATGATATAAAGAAAGAGCAGGATAGTGAAGGCATCTTTGAGGTATGAAACACATACACTACATCTACCCGGTTTTATTGCTGCTGCTGGTCAGTACTTTCAGCTCCTGCGAAGTGATAGGAGGTATCTTTAAAGCAGGTATGGGCTTTGGTATTTTTATTGTCATTGCCATTATTGCCGTCATTGCACTGATCGTCGGACGACTGGGCAGCAGGAGGTAATGAGGAATGATTAATGGTCAATGAATAATGTTTAATTGGATCATTCTTAATTATTCGTTCAATTATTCATTATTCCCTTTTAATTGTTCACTATTACACGCGCATATCATCTGCCTGCCAGTGGGTAACAGACTGCTTGATCTCCTTTGCGCTCAGGCCTTTTTCCAGGGCTGAGGCCAGCAATTGCGGGAACTGCTCATCGTCTGCAAAACGGAGTGCTGCAATCTGGCCGAAACTGAGGCGGGGCTCTATGTCTTCCGCGGCCTTCCCGAACAGGCGGTAATACCGAAGGCGGAATTCCAGCCGCACGATCCGGTTCTGGTTGCCCAATGCATAATGCTGACGGAGCATCAGCGCCAGGTAAAGTATGCAAAAACTGAGCACTGAAAACAAGAACCACTCCAGGCGCTTTTCTTCGTTATTTACGGCTTGTACTATACCCAGCACAATCAGGAAACCCATCAGGGGCAGGAACACAAAGTGATGAGGTGCGTAGTACTTTTTGTAGTTGGTATAGTTTTGCATAAAGGTTTATTTTTTCCCGCCCAAAAGATGGATTACTTACTGAGCTGGGCATACTGCATCCTGATCAGGCCGTCTGCCAGGCCTATACGCGGCACATAGATTTCGTCCGCACCACTCCAGCGCATAATCGCGATAAAGATCTGCAGGGCAGGTACGATCACATCGGCACGGTCGGCACGGAAATTGTACAGGTGCATTCTTTCTTCGATCGTAGACACGCTGAGCTCCCTGTGATAGTCTTTGAGCAGTTCCAGCGACAAGGGCTTTCCTTCTTTCTTCTTGGACAATGAAAATATCTTGTTGATATTTCCGCCGCTTCCGATCGCTACCACGGGCTGATACTCTGCGGTGTGGCTTTTGATGTACCATTTCATATGGTCCCACTGTTCTTCCCCCACCGACCTGTGCAGCAGGCGAATGGTGCCGATATTAAACGACTCCTTAAACACGATCTTGTTGTCGGCAAACAGGGTGACTTCGGTGCTGCCGCCGCCTACATCAATATACAGGTAGGCCTTATTGCTGCTGAGATTTTCGGCAATATGGGTCTCATAAATAATGTTCGCTTCTTCCTGCCCACCGATGATCTCAATATTGATGCCGGTTTCGTTCAGCACTTCCTTAATGATGCTGTTGCCGTTTTTGGCATCGCGCATTGCAGAAGTGGCGCAGGCCCGGTAATGCTCCACTTTGTAGATATCCATCAGCAGCTTGTAGGCCTTCATAGAGTCCATCAGCTGCTTTTGCTTTTCGGCAGAAATGATGCCTTTTTCGAAAACGTCAAATCCCAGACGAAGCGGGATACGCAATAGGGTCAGCTTGGTATAGTCTACCGAACCGTCTTTGTAGGGCGAGGCTTCGGAGATCAGTAACCTGGCTGCATTGGACCCGATATCGATTGCTGCTAAGATCAATTTTTTGCCTGTTTGTATAGATAATGATATGTTTCTACCTGGGAGCGGACTTCAGGGTCCTTCTCTTTACGTGCAACATACAAATTATCCTGCTCATTATCCAGTATTCTTGCCTTTACATTATCTGAAAGCTGGATATCCAGTATATCAATCAGTTCCTGTTTCAGTTTCGGATCCAGGATGGGACAGGCGGCCTCTACCCTATGGTCCAGGTTGCGCACCATCCAGTCGGCGGAAGAAATAAATACTTTGGATTTACCGCCATTGTGGAATACAAACACACGGGCATGCTCCAGGTACTCATCAATGATGCTCACCGCCTTAATGTCCTTTTTGTACATCTTGGATTTGGTCAGGATACAACAAATGCTGCGGATGATCAACCGCACCTCCACCCCGGCAGCTGCAGCATCCTGCAGTTTCTGCACCAGGATACGGTCGACAAGGCTGTTCAGCTTTATCGTGATCGAAGCAGGCTTTTTCTTCTTCGCCGACTCAATCTCTTTATCGATCAGGTCCGAAAAGTACTTGCGGATATTGACCGGCGCTACGGGCAATGTTTTGCACAGGCGCAGCTCGGCAAGGTTGATCTTCGGTTTTTCAAGACAGGAGAAAATGCGGTTCACGTCTGCCAGTATATTCCGGTTGGAGGTGAGCAGGCAGTGGTCGCCATAGTACTGGGCGGTATTTTCGTTGAGGTTGCCGGTAGAAACAAAACCGTACTGTTTCGTCACCCGGCCTTCCCTTCTCTTGATCACACACAGCTTGGCATGCACTTTCATATTCGGGATGCCGATCAATACCTTTACGCCTTCTTCTTCCAGCACGGACTTCCAGAACAGGTTGGCTTCTTCGTCAAAGCGCGCCCTGAGCTCCAGCATGACCACTACGGTCTTGCCATTGCGGACGGCATTCAGCAGGGTATTCACAATCTTCGAATCCTTGGCCAGGCGGTAACAGGTGATCTTAATGCTCTGCACATGCGGATCAATGGCCGCTTCGCGCAGCAGGTCAATGATAGAGTCGAAGGAATGGTAAGGGCAGTGCAGCAATACATCTTCTTTGTCCAGCACATGCATGATGCGCAGGGGCTGGATCAGTTTCGGATGTACAAAAGGTTTGGGCCGGTCTTTGATATTCCCGAAAACCTGGAAGGGGAAGTCCATAAAATCCTTGAAATTATGGATACGGCCGCCGGGAATCAGGTTGTCTTTTTTACTCAGCTCGATGCGCTTCGACAGGAAATCCAGCAGGCCCAGGTCCAGGTTGCGGTCAAATACGAAACGGGTGGTCTTGCCTCTTTTGCGGTTTTTGATCTGCTTTTCCAGTTTCTCGATCAGGGTCGTATTCACATCATTGTCCGCCTCCAGCTCCGCATCCCGCGTCACTTTGATGATGTAGCCGGCAAAGTCGTCGAAGCCGAAGGGAGCGAACAGGTTGGGCAGGTTGAAACGGATGATGTCTTCCAGCAGGATAATATCCGTGCCGCCTTCTTCTTCAGACGGCAGGATCACGAAGCGGTGCAATACTTTGGTGGGTATCTCGATGAGCGCATAATTGCGCAGTTTACGGTTCTTCTTATTGCCCAGCACGCAGGCCAGGTAGATGGATTTATCCCTCAGCAGCGGCATCTGCGGGATACTTTCGATCATCAGGGGCACAATTTGCGAGCTGACCTTGTCGGTATAGTATTTGCGCACAAAAGCTTCCTGCAAGGGGGATAGCTGCTGTTCGTTCTTGATGAAAATATGCTGTTCCGCCAGCTCCCGGATGATCTGCTGGTAGGTATTATCGAAATCATTTTGCTGCAGGATCACCG
>JAEUVW010000223.1 GCA_016786525.1 Chitinophagaceae bacterium | reverse complement strand
CAGGCGCCACTCTGAAATGGTATGATTCGGCAGGTACTTTTCTCTCCGGTGGAGCACCGACTCCGTCTACTACTTTAGGTGCCGGAACCGGTGATTTTGATACGACCAGCTATTTTGTATCGCAGAAAAATGCCGCCGGTTGTGAAACACCGAAGGTAAAAATCGATGTGATCGTTACCCGCAATCCTCCCGCTCCGGTAGTGAAAAGCCTGGTGTACTGCCAGGGCGATACCACCAAAGTGCTGACAGCAGACGGATTAAACAAAAGATGGTACGATGCCGCCACGGCAGGAAGTCAATATCCTTCACCCCCGGTACCGTCCAGTACTACACCCGCCCTGCTGAGCTATTGGGTGTCGCAGACCGTGAATGGCTGCGAAAGCGGCAGGGCACAGCTGGATGTAGAGATCAGCGCCATTACTGCCGCATTTACTACCGCAAAAGATTCCCTTTGCGGCGATGAAGCACTTGATTTTTTAAACGCTTCCCTTTCTACCTCTACACCCGGCACCTTTACTTCCCTGTGGTCGTTTGGCGACGGCGCAGGACCTTTTATGAGCAGGGACTATACCTATCGTTATCCGAATGCCCGGGGAACCTATACTGTTACCCTGGATGTGGAAAATATACGTGGTTGTACGGACAGGGTCAGCAAAGTGATCGAAGTGTTTGAAATACCGGCAATGACCCTCACCGGCAGTGCAGACAAGATCTGCCAGGGCGATGCGATCGACTTCGAAGGAACAGCTACCCCGGGCTACAGTGGCCTGAGCTGGGATTTCGGTGACAAGGATCCTGCCTTCAATAGCCTGAAGGTACGCCATGCCTTTACCAAAGCGGGATCGTTCACGGTGCGGTTGAACGGAAATTTCCCGGCCTGCCCGGGAACATTTGCCTCTGTTCCGGTAGAAGTAGTAGCGATACCGAATGTCAACCTGGGCAGAGATACCGGTATTTGTCCCGGTAATGCGCCCCTGCAACTGTACAACATCACCGGGGCCCCTGTAGATCAATACATGTGGAGTACGGGCGATACGACGCCCTCTATCCAGGTACGGAATGCAGGCCCGTATTCCGTAAGGGTGCAAAACTGGCAATGTTCGGCATCAGACAGCATTACGATCAGCAAAGCCTGCTACCTGAATATCCCGAATGCGTTTACGCCAGGATCCGGCAGCGACTATGAAAGCTACTTCATGCCCCGCGACCTGATGGGCAAATCTATGGTGACCTTCAGCATGCAGATCTTCGATCGCTGGGGCCAGCTGCTCTTCGAAACGGACAAAGTAAACGAAAGGGGATGGGATGGAAACTACAAAGGCCAAGCCATGCCGATGGGCGTATATGTTTATGCGATCAGGGTATCCTTTGCAAATGGCATCAGTGAAAGTTACAATGGCAACGTGACCTTATTACGGTAGTGTAGTATCGTGATGCAAATGAGTTCCGGCAGCGGGCACCAATAGAGGGTGCCCGCTGTTTTTTGTAAGCTTCTTTTAGGATAAAATGATCCGGAACATAAATACCTTTATCCTTATTCCCACAGTTTTATGCCCGATCAAAAAATTACCCTGTTCTGGTTCAGAAGAGACCTGCGTTTAGCAGACAATGCCGGCTTGTATCATGCTTTACGGGCCAATAGAAATGTACTCCCGGTTTTTATTTTTGATCCGGAGATACTCGGGCGGCTGGACAATAAAACGGATGCCCGTGTTTGTTTCATCTACAAAACCCTGGAAAACCTGAAACAGCGCCTCAATGCGCTCGGATCGGATTTGCTGATTTTTTATGGACAACCCAAGTCTGTCTTTACAGAGCTTTGTGCGACGTTCGATGTACAGGCCGTATACACCAACCGGGATTATGAGCCTTATGCGATTGCCAGAGACAGGGAGGTAAAGGAGTGGCTGGGCAAGAGAGAGATTCCGTTTCACGCTTTTAAAGACCAGGTGATCTTTGATGAAGGGGAGGTGGTAAAGGATGACGGCAGCCCGTACACCGTATTTACACCGTACAGCAAACGCTGGAAGGCTAAGCTCAACACTTTCTATACCCGCTCTTATCCTACAGCGCAATACAAGGGCAACTACTTTGCTGTAAAGCCCGTGAAAATGCTCCCGTTGGAAGCCATCGGTTTTCATCAGCAGGATGCAGCGATACGTGCCCCGGCGCTACAATTGCCTGCCTTGCAGGTTTATGGTGAAACACGCGATTTCCCGGGAATAGAAAATGGTACAACTCAGCTGGGCATTCATTTCAGGTTTGGCACTGTCAGTATCCGGGAAATGGTGCGGCTGGCACTTACCTATAGTGAGACCTGGCTG
>JAEUVW010000217.1 GCA_016786525.1 Chitinophagaceae bacterium | reverse complement strand
CCAGGCATTTGTAAACCACCTGGTGTATTACAAACAAAAAAACAGGCTGGACGACTGGTTTTACTACCAACTGATCCGGAAAACGGCGCAGCAGCTTTGCGCCAAGGAGAAAAACTTTGAACTGTATACCCTGTACAAGTGGTTCCTGCTGTGCAAATCGGGCTTCGACGCGCGCCTGGCCATCTGCGACAGCCGCCTGCTGTTGTATGTGTACAGCGACGACAATATCTACGACATTCCTTTTTACCAGCAGGAAGGCAAGCAATATGTATGCCTTAATTATCATGATTACGGCAGCAAGCTGGATTTCAGCACACTGAGTTTTTTCTCTGTTCCGATAGAAATGCCGGAAGCGATAGAGGCTTTTTCGTACCGGGTAACGAAGATGCCTCAGTTCAACAATGATGCCTATGCTGAGAAAGACCTGCAGTTTCAGTATGAAGAAAAGAATTACACGTTCAAAGTACTGGTGAATACCGAAGTGCAGAACATTTTTGTCAACTACCCTGTGGTGGACTATGAAGCGTACTTCAATATCCCGCTCAGCGACCGTACGTACAACTCCCTGATCCCCGAGCTGAAAGATGCGGTAAAGGGCATGAGTCCCAAAAAAGGCGTGGATTACCTGATGCGCTTTTCCAGGAATGCTTTTGCCTATAAAACCGACCAGGATGCTTTCGGCAGGGAAAAACGCCTGTCGCCGGAACAGACCCTGCTGAACAGCAGCAGCGATTGCGACGACCGTGCGGGATTGTTCTTTGCCCTGGTAAAGGAAATCTATAACCTGCCCATGATCGTGGTGCTGTACCCCAAACACGTCACCATAGCGGTACAATTCGAGAAAGCACAGGGCAAGCCCATCGTGTACAAAGAAAGGAAATACTATATCTGCGAGCCCACCCCCCAGCAGGAAGACCTGCCGATCGGCCAGGTCAATCCTAAATTGCGGCATACGCCCTACGAGATCGCGTATGAATACAACCCGGGCCAATAATTCCTGCAGGGCCTGAGCGCTGCTGCCGGGGCATTCCCGCTATCGGGCTAAAGTGCTGCCGTCAAAAATTCCCTATTTACGCGTTAGCGACTTATATTTGCGCATACTTTTTCATTCCTTTCTACATATATCAACAACAAATGAAGAATACCCCGTTTACTTCCATGCACGTTGCGCTGGGCGCAAAAATGGCCGAATTTGCCGGTTACAATATGCCGATCTCCTACTCCGGCATCAACGAAGAACACCATACCGTACGCAATAATGCCGGTGTATTTGATGTAAGCCATATGGGCGAATTCCTGCTGAAGGGAGACAAAGCGCTGGACCTGATCCAAAGGGTGACCACCAACGATGCCAGCAAACTGACTGCAGGCAAAGCGCAGTATTCCTGCCTGCCCAATACAACAGGCGGCATCGTGGACGACCTGCTGATCTATTGCATCGAAGAAAACAAGACTTACCTGCTGGTGGTGAACGCCTCCAATATTGAAAAAGACTGGAACTGGATCAGCTCTTTCAACACCGAAGGCGTGGAAATGGAAAACATTTCCGACCGCACCGGCCTGCTGGCCGTGCAAGGGCCCAATGCGGTGAAATACATGCAGGAACTGACAGACATGGACATCACCAACCTGAAGTACTACACTTTTGCCAAAGGAAAATTTGCAGGAATAGACAATGTGATCGTCAGCGCGACAGGATATACCGGATCCGGTGGCGTGGAAATCTATTTTGAAGATAAAGACGATGCGGCCGAAAAGATCTGGAACGAGATCTTCCGCGTAGGCGCTCCGCACGGACTGAAACCCATAGGCCTGGCCGCACGCGATACGCTGCGCCTGGAAAAAGGCTTCTGCCTGTACGGAAACGATATCAGCGACACCACTTCCCCCCTGGAAGCCGGCCTGGGCTGGATCACCAAATTCACCAAAGACTTTAACGGCCGCGGTCTGCTGGAAGAGCAGAAAGCAAACGGCATCAGCCGCAAGCTGGTGGGCTTTGAAATGGTAGACAAGGGTATCCCCCGCCACGACTACAAAGTGGTGGATGCTGCCGGCAAAGAGATCGGCGTTGTCACCTCAGGCACGCAGGCCCCCAGCCTGGGCAAAGCCATAGGCATGGCTTATGTTGCCAAAGAACACAGCAATGAAGGCTCGGATATCTTTATCCAGGTAAGGGATAAAGCGCTGAAGGCTACAGTGGTAAAAATGCCTTTTGCTTAAGGCAGGGCACGATAAAAAGGAAAAAGAAAAAACAGATGATCCCTAAGTACAACAGAATATTATTGAAATTATCCGGCGAGTCGCTGATGGGCGACCGCAACTTTGGCCTGGACCCCAAAATGCTCAGCCAATATGCGCAGGATATCAAAAGCATCGTAGCCGTAGGCGTACAGGTATCCGTAGTGATCGGCGGAGGCAATATCTACCGCGGCATGAATGAAAGCGAAACCGGTATTGAGCGCGCACAAGGCGACTATATGGGTATGCTGGCCACGGTGATCAATGGCATGGCCCTGCAGGCTTCGCTGGAAAAATGCGGTGTAAAGACCAGGCTGATGAGCGCCATTAAAATGGAGCAGATCGCAGAGCCTTATATCCGCCGCCGTGCGATACGGCACCTGGAGAAAGACCGTGTCGTGATCTTTGCTGCCGGTACGGGCAATCCTTATTTTACTACGGATACTGCAGGAGCGCTGCGCGCGGTAGAGATACAGGCCGATGTGATCCTGAAAGGCACCCGTGTAGACGGCATCTATACGGCCGACCCTGAGAAAGATAAGACGGCTACGCGTTTCGACTCCATCTCCTTCTCCGAAGCGATCAGCAAGGAACTGAAGGTAATGGACATGACGGCCTTCACGCTTTGCCAGGAAAACAAGCTGCCGATCATTGTATTCGACATGAACAAGGCCGGCAACCTGATGGATGTGGTCAACGGCAAACAGGTCGGCACCATCGTAAAATAAAAATCCCATTTCATTCTTTTTTAAAAAAAACTGCAGGAAATTGTTCCTGCAGTTTTTTTTTGCTTAGTCGCAGACTCTGTCTACCGGAGGGTCCCGGATGCCCTTCGGAACATGCGGGACAGCGGTAAACGTTCAGCTAAAATCCTCCGTCTGCGGGCGGCTTCCCCGAGAGGAGAACAGCATCCGAAAGGCACAAATAAAGCCTGCCCGGGAAGGGCAGGCTTTATGGTTATCGTATGATCCGGGGAGCGGTTTAATACACCAGCAGCTTCTCTGTCTGGTTCAGGTTGTCGTCGCCGCTGATGTGTACGATGTAGCAACCTTTCCCGCCTAATACGGATGCGGGGATCTCTATTCTGGCATTGTTCCGGTCTACTTTGGTCGTCAGGGAGTACACCTGTTTACCAGTTATGTCCCTTACGCTGATCTGTACGTTTGCATTCGCTTTTCCGAACAATATAAAGGCGTTAGCGCTGGTCGGGTTGGGGGCCAGCGTGGCAGCTTTTTCACCCAGGATCACCTCATTAACGCCCAGCGGGTTGTTGCTGATGTGGATACGGTCCATGTAGAAATTGTTGCCCGCAGCATATTTACCCTCCATCTTCTGAATGGCTGAAGGCCTGTACCGGAACCTGAAATACACCCTTGAATTGCGGATTTTCGTCGTGCCCCGTTTCAGATCAATGCTCATCGGCTTCCAGTCTTCATAATGGGATAAGTACTCGCGGTCGCTTACCGGTTCTCTTGTCTGCAATTCTTCCCCGGACATTTTTTTCAATGGTATCCATGTACCACCGCAATCTGTAGAATAGGCAATCTCCAGCACATCTTTTTTAAAGGAGGGGTCTTCTGTCGCGTAGGCGCCTGCATACATAAAGTTCAGGTTGCCGTTTTCACCCAGGCCACTCAGGTCAAATGCCGGTGTGAAAAAGTCGTCATAGTCACCCTCCGGGCTGCCCAGGCGGTTTTCAGGCGATGTGCGGTCGTCGTAGCTTTTGTAACGGATAGACGTGTTGTCGAAATAACCACGCGCACTCATTTCCCATTTGTAGCGGTTCTTGTAATAATTGAAAATGGGCCAGTTGGCATAGTCTGCCGGATGGTTGAATTCCTGCCAGTAGCCGGCAGGGTTGAGGGCATTGGTGTCGGCAATGTAGACCTGCTCTATAGCGGTGTCGCTGCCTTGCGCATTGGCGGCAATCATCATCACTTCCGCCCAACCGGTACTGCCAAATTTTGTCGTCACCTTGTCTGTATTGGAGGAGACGGGTGTAGTGGCCGCATTGGACAAAACCCAACTGATCGTCTCTGCCTTTCCGCGCCAGCTCTTGTTCGCAAACACCATGCTGAACCAGGACGCGTCGCCCAGGCAGGCAAAATAGCTCCTTTCAGTTGTCCTGAAGCCAAATGTACTCACGGCCTGGTCGACGAGCATCTCGGCTTTGGGCTTCATAGCGGGCATGGCATCCAGGGCTCCTGTGGCGGAAAGGTTTTCAGCAGTGCTCCACTGGTAGCGCATCCCTGTTGCAGGACGCAATGTCTCCCGCATTTTCATCACCTGGCCATAGGTGAACATCTGTGCGCAATACATCAGGTCCATGGCATTATGAGCATTGACAGTGTCCGGGTAGTCGACAAGAGAGTCGCCCGCATAGATCCTGAAGTAACCGTGTGTGATCTTCCAATCGTAGAAAAAATTATAATAGTTTCCCGAACTTTCCTCCGTAGTCAACACGCTGCCCGGTACACCTTTAGAATAGGAAGCCGCTAAAAAGGTATCTCTTAAGGCCCCCGGATTGCTGATAAAATACAGGGTATACCTGCCTGACTTTGGTGCCGCGGGAATAGAGAAGCCGGCAGCTACATGCTGTACGGTGTTCTCAACAGTGGAGATGACCGTAATGCTGTCTACAGGCACACCATCCCGGGCAAGCCCTATTTTATATTCGGAGCCCACAGGAGCTGCGGGATAAAAAGAAAAGCGATCCAGGGTGCTTGATGTACGGCATTCAAAACTGATGCCCCTGCCGGTAGCCATGTCGCTGACAACCGCATAGCTGCCGTCGGCTCTTTTTACCGAGTCAATTCTCGGTTTATTCAGCTCCACAGCACGTACGTAAGTACAGGCGGTATCATACAGCTTTTTGACATCGGCGCAGCCCCCCGTAGTAGAGTGCCCTTTTGTGGGTGGTGTATCGTCTATATCATCGTCACCACAGGCAGTACCCCATGTCCCTCTTTCACCGAATACATACTTCAGCCCCAGCATTCGGCCCAGTTCAGGCACCATCAACCTGTAAAAAACAGAACCATAGAGCTGTGTGATGAGCCCGTCGTAATGAGGAGTAAGACCGGCGGCTGCAGAGTCTGTACCATAGGCACCGAGCGAGATATGATCTGCGTCCAATCCGTTCACAAACCATACGTTCAGGTAACGCTCCGGTGGCCATTGTTCATATTTAGCATAATCATTACCAGCGTTGGTCAGGTAAGAACGATGACGTGTAATGCCTGTTGTGGGATTACCGGAGGGGTCTTTGGTAGCCAGGTGAAAGAAGATACGGGCATTGCCTATATACCGTTTATCTGAATTGTGAATGAAACCGCGGTAGGGATCAATGATCACTGCGGTATCTGCATACTCTTTGTTGAATATTTGATTCAGCCGGTCTATGGTATACGTAAAAATAGTGTCTTGGAAATACTCTTCCCCAAAGTCATGCACCACGTGGAATACTACAGGAATATGGTATTCAGTGGTACCGTCATCTGTTGTTTGCGTATAGGCCAGGGTGCTGAAGAACAGGCATAATGCCAGGAAGAGAGTATTTTTCATAGGGTTGTTGTTTAAAGGGTTGCCAAATATAAAAAACAAAACCCATATTTCAAAACAATAAAGCCTGCCCGGGAAGGGCAGGCTTTACAGCTGTTTGACTATGTTTTGCCGATATGTTAATACACCAGCAGCTTCTCTGTCTGGTTCAGGTTGTCGTCGCCGGTGATGTGCACCATATAGAAACCTTTTACACTGATGTAAGATGCGGGGATCTCGATCTTAGCGTTGTTCTGATCTACTTTGGCCGTCAGGCTGTACACCTGTTTGCCAGTTACATCCGTTACGCTGATCCGCACATTTGCATTCGCCTTTCCGAACAATACAAAGGCATTGGCGTTCGTCGGGTTAGGCGCCAGCGTAGCTGTTTTTTCACCAAGGATCATCTCGTTCACGCCCAGCGGGTTGCTGCTGATATGGATACGGTCCATATAAAAGTTGTTGCCTGATGCAAACTTTCCTCCACTTACATTACGGGATGAAGGCTTGTAGCGGAAGCGGAAGAATACTTTGGCGTTCCTGATCTTCGTAGCACCATTTTTCAGATCAATACTTTTGGGTTTCCAGTCTTTATAAACGGAAAGGTATTCGATACCCATAGGTACTGTTCCCACGGTCTGCAGTTCTTCGTTCTGCATGGCGGCCAGGTTCAGCCAGGTACCGCCGCAGTCGGTAGAATAGGCGATCTCCAGTACGTCTTTCATCTGGGTAAAATCGTTGGTAGCGTAGGCACCCGCATACATAAAGTTCAGGTTGCCGTTGTCGCCCAGTTTGCTCAGGTCGAAGGCAGGGGTATAGAAATCATCGTAGTCCCCACCGGGGTCGCCCAGTATGGTCTCGGGGAACATCCGGGCATCATAGCTTCTGTAGCGGATAGAGCTATTGTCAAAATACCCGCGGTTGCTCAGCTCCCATTTGTATTGATTGTTGTAGTAGTTGAACATCGGCCATTTGGCGTCCAGCTCTGCTTTATCATTAAACTCCTGCCAGTAACCGGCCGGATCCATTGCATCAGGACCGGCAACAAATACCTGTTCTGTAACAGTATCGGCGCCTTTCGCATTTGCAGCTACCATGGTCACGGTAGCCCAACCGGGGGTGTTGAATTTCGAGCTCACTGAAGTCGTGTTGGTGGAGCTGGGCACTGTTGCATCGTTGCTCAGGGTCCAGTTCACCGCTGCAGGCATGGCGCGCCAGGTTTTATTCTGGAAAACAAAGCTGTAACTTGATGCTGATGCGGCACAAAGGAAGTAGGCACGGTTGGACGTTTTAAAACCCGCGCCATTGATTCCCTGGTCTACGAGGAACTCAGCTTTAGGAGCCATTTGGGGAGCAGACAGCAGGTTGCCCGCAGTATCCATTACGCCTGTTCTGAGCATGTTTGTCTTTGTGATCAGGCTATCCCTGTTGGCATTGCCGGCTCCGGAAACAGTCAGGGCAGCACGCATACGTGCTACCTGGCCTGCCGTAAACATTTTAGGGCAATAGGTATAGTCCATTACGTTTTGTGAATTGGTCGTATCCGGGTAGTCGATCAGCGAGTCGTTGATATGAATCTGGAAGTTGCCATAGGTAATTTTCCAGTTGTAGAAGAAGTTGTAAAAATTATTGTCCTGTACGTTGGTCATATTAATACTTCCGTTCAATCCCCTGGAGAATACTACGGAAGGATTGAGGGTATCGCGCAATGCTCCCGAATTCTGAACGAAGTGGAGTTTGTAGGTGACACTCTTATCCGCAGCGGGCACCCTGAAGGCACGGGTTACGGACTGTGCTTTATGCCGTACGGTAGTTTTAATAATGGCTGTATCAACCAGCACGCCGTCGCGGGACAAGCCGATGATGTAGGTAGACCCTACAGTATCCGTGGGATAAAAATCGAAGCTGTTGATCCAGCTGGTCGTACGGTTCTTAAAGCTGATGCCTTTGCTGGTAGAATTGTCTGCAAACAGCAGCAGGGTACCGTCTGGCCGGTAAAAAGAATCCGTGTACGTTTTGGCAACGGCTACATTGCGCGTGTACAGGCAAACGGTATCGTATATCGCTTTCAGGTTGTCGCAACCATCAGAAGGGGAATGCCCTTTTGTAAGCGGTGTATCTTCTACATCGTCATCACCGCAGGCAACACCCGGTTCGTTTGTTCCGCCCCATGGATGGTCGAGGTTCAGTTCATGGCCCATCTCGTGAGAAAAGGTGTAGGTAGACTCGGATATGGTTGAGGCCAGGGCAATCGGGCCGTCATAGTAAGGAATAAGCGTTGCGGTAACAGGTTTGTAGGCATAGGCCGCTGCACCGCTATTGCCTGCCATTTTATTGATCAGCCATACGTTCATATAATTCTGGTTGGGCCACTGGTCGTACTTCGCAAAATCACTGGCGTAATTGGTAAGGTAAGTGCGCCTGCGGGTAATACCGGTGGTCGGGTTGCCATTGGGGTCTTTGGTGGCCAGGTGCCACATGATACGGGCATTGCCGATATAGCGGGTTGCTGTATTGTTGATGAAACCTTTGTATGGTGCTATGACCGCCAGGGTATCTGCGGCGTTCCTTTTGTTGAACAGGTCGTTCATCCTGTTCACGCACTTCACAATATCCTCGTCTGTCACATACTCACTGCCAAAGTCATGGATCACGTGAAAAACGATCGGTATATGGTACACGGTGGTTTCATCGTCACCCTCTGTGGTCCTGGCAAAGCCGGACATTTCATTGCGCGCGAGCTTTTCTTCAATGGCTTTGTTCAGCTGAGCCTCCATTTCCAGCAGTTCAGGATGTAATCTGACTTGTTGCTGATGTGCCTCATCTGTGCCACAAGGTTTAGAGATCGATTGCGCCCATGCAGCGGAGCAGCAAAGGCCGGCAAAAGACAGGGTAAATAATGCTCTTTTCATCTTTGTTGAATTTTGATAGATAAATATTAAATTAGGGTAACGACAGATCAAATTTAACATTTTTTCTTTATCTAGAATAAACTTTCAGAGAATATATTCTAAATTTTACAAAAAATCAACAATACAAGACTGTACAAAGGCAACGCACTGATAACAGTAAAGCCTGCTCTTCCGAGCAGGCTTTACACAACAGATGCTTTTAAAATAAGCTATTAATATACGACCAGTTTCTCTGTCTGGTTCAGGTTGTCGTCGCCGGTGATGTGCACCATGTAGAAACCTTTTACACTGATGTAAGATGCGGGGATCTCGATCTTAGCGTTGTTCTGGTCTACTTTGGTCGTCAGGCTGTACACCTGTTTGCCGGTTACGTCCGTTACGCTGATATGCACGTTCGCATTTGCTTTTCCGAACAATACAAAGGCATTGGCGTTCGTCGGGTTAGGCGCCAGGGTTGCTGTCCTTTCTCCGAGGATCATTTCGTTCACGCTCAGCGGGTTGTTGCTGATGTGGATACGATCCATATAAAAGTTGTTGCCTGATGCATATTTCGCAGCTCCGCCCACATTACGTGAAGATGGTTTGTAACGGAAACGGAAGAACACTCTGGCGTTCCTGATCTTCGTAGCACCATTTTTCAGATCAATGCTTTTGGGTTTCCAGTCTTTATAAACGGAAAGGTATTCGATACCCATAGGTACTGTTCCTACGGTCTGCAGTTCTTCGTTCTGCATGGTAGTCAGGTTCAGCCAGGTACCGCCGCAGTCGGTAGAATAGGCGATCTCCAGTACGTCCTTCATCAGGGTGAAATCGTTGGTGGCATAAGCACCTGCATACATAAAGTTCAGGTTGCCGTTGTCGCCCAGTTTGCTCAGATCGAAGGCAGGAGTATAGAAATCATCGTAGTCTCCACCGGGATCGCCCAGCAAAGTCTCGGGGAACATCCGGGCATCATAGCTTTTATAGCGGATAGAGGTATTGTCATAGTATCCGCGGTTGCTCAACTCCCATTTGTATTGGTTGTTGTAGTAGTTGAACATCGGCCATTTGGCGTCCAGCTCTGCTTTATCATTAAACTCCTGCCAGTAACCGGCCGGATCCATTGCAACAGGGTCGGCAATAAACACGCGTTCAACAGCGGTATCGGTGCCTTTCGCATTTTCTGCCACCATCGTCACGGTAGCCCATCCGGGAGTGTTGAATTTCGTGGTCACAGAGCCGGTGCTGGTAGAGGTAGGCACTGTTGCGTCGTTGCTCAGGGTCCAGTTCACCGCTGTAGGAGTAGCGCGCCAGGTTTTGTTCTGGAAGACGAAGCTGAATGAAGCGTCTGATGCCGTACACATGAAATAAGCACGGTTCGAGGTTTTAATACCGGCACCGGATACTCCCTGGTCTACGAGGAACTCAGCTTTAGGAGCCATTAGGGGAGCCGTCAGCGTATTACCAGCGGCATCCATCACACCTGTTTTCTCGAGGTTCTCTTTTGTGATCAGGTTACCACGGTTGGCACTGTTGGGACCGGTGAGGGTCAATGCTGTACGCATGGCTTCTGCCTGTCCTGCTGTAAACATTTTGGCGCAGTAGGTATAGTCCATTACGTTTTGAGAGTTGTTCGTATCAGGGTAGTTAACCAGTGAATCGTTGTCGTAAATCTGGAAGTTACCATAGGTGATTTTCCAGTTGTAGAAGAAGTTGTAATAGTTTCCGTCCTGAACATTGGTCATATTGATGCTGCCGTTCAATCCCCTGGAGAATACTACGGAAGGATTGAGGGTATCGCGCAGTGCTCCAGGATTCTGAACGAAGTGGAGTTTGTAGGTAACACTCGTATCAGCACCGGGCACCATAAAGACACGCTTTACGGATTGCACTTTATGACTTACAGTAGTTTTAATAATGGCCGTGTCAACCAGCACACCATTGCGGGACAAACCGATGATGTAGGTAGAACCCACAGTATCTGCAGGGTAAAAATCGAAGCTGTTGATCCAGCTGGTCGTACGGTTCTTGAAGCTGATGCCCTTACTGGTAGAATTGTCTGCAAACAGCAGCAGGGTACCATCTGGCCTGTAAAAAGAATCGGTGTACGTTTTGGCAACCGCTATATTGCGTTTATACAGGCAGGCGGTATCATAGATCCTGTCCGGACGGCAACCGTCAAAACCGGAGGGTGGCGCATGTCCTTTTGTGATGGGGGTATCGTCGATGCCGTCGTCACCACAGGCGACTTCCGGGTCGTTGGTGCCGCCCCATACGTGGTCTATATTCAGCTCATGGGCCAATTCGTGAGAGAACGTGTAGGAAGCCTCATTGACATAAGCTGCCATACCGATAGGTCCGTCATAATAAGGAATGGTGGACGCTGTAGGTGGCTTGTAGGCATAGGCCGCCGCTTTTTTGTTTTCCTCGCTCATCGTATTGATCAGCCAGATGTTCATATAGTTTTCATTCGGCCATTGATCGTACTTGGCAAAGTTGCCGCCGAAGTTGGTCAGGTAAGACCTCCGACGGGTAATACCTGTAGTAGGCTGGCCACTGGGATCTATCGTAGCCAGGTGCCACATGATACGGGCATTGCCGATATAGCGGGTGCTGGAGTTCGGAATGAATCCTTTAAACGGGGGAATGACGTCGATAGTGTCGGCATTCTTTTTGTTGTACATTTCATTGATACGCTTCACGCAATTGCGGATCGCTTCATCCGTTACATACTCCGAACCGAAGTCGTGGATGACGTGAAACACCAGGGGCACATGGTACACGGTAGAGCCATCGCTTTCCGTGGTCCTTGCAAAAGCAGACATTTTGTTGCTGGCCATTTTTTCGGCAATCTGTTTGCGCAGGTTTGCCTCCATCTCCAAAATCTCGGGGTGCGCCTCCACCATTTTCCGGTGCGCTTCGTCGGTAGCGCAAGGCTGATGCTGCGCCCGGACCGCACCGCTGCAAAGGCCTGCAAGGGATAGGGTAAATAATACTTTCTTCATCATAGTTGAAAGATTTTTAATTTTATTTTTAGTACTTCGGACTCAAAGGTAATAAAAAATACCAAAATTTTGATTACAACTTTAATTATTTGTTATCAAAATTTTATATAAAGACTCTTCCAAGCAATAAGCAGCACCAGTTTGATTCTGAGCCTTTTCCCGGCTACCGGAAGCCTGCTTGCCATACCCTCCGGGGAGGCGATAAAGCGGCCTCATTTTAAAAAAAATCAGCGGTAACTGTTCACAAGCATATTTGCTGCAGGATGCATCCTGTTGGCAACAGCCACAAGGTATGCCAAGCGGTATGCTCTGCCTGAACCGGGATAAAAAAGAAAACCTCCCGAACAGTCGGGAGGTTTTCCTGCGAAGCAGTCAGGTTTGCGGATTACTTAATCTTAAATGCTTTTTTCACTTTGCTCACATAGTCCAGCTTTTCCCAGGTAAACAGCTCTACTTTCAGCGTTTTGACCTTGCCGTCGTAAGAGCGGAAAGATTTAGTGACGTTCTGAGGTTCGCGGCCCATATGCCCGTAAGCGGCACACTCGCTGTACATCGGCTGGCGCAGTTTCAGGCGCTGCTCGATGAAGTAAGGCCGCATATCAAATACAGACTCCACCACTTTTGCGATCTCACCGTCTGAAAGGGCCACTTTTGCGGTGCCATAGGTATTGATGTAGATGCCCATCGGCTGCGCTACGCCGATCGCGTAGGATACCTGTACGAGCACTTCGGAGCAAACACCTGCAGCGACCAGGTTTTTCGCGATGTGGCGGGTAGCATAGGCTGCAGAGCGGTCTACTTTGCTCGGGTCTTTGCCGGAGAATGCGCCTCCGCCATGTGCGCCTTTACCACCATAGGTATCAACGATGATCTTGCGGCCGGTAAGACCTGTATCGCCGTGTGGGCCGCCGATAACGAATTTACCCGTGGGGTTGATGTGGTATTTGATCTTATCGTTGAACAGTTTTTTGTATCCGGGATAGCTCTTGATGACGCGGGGGATCAGGATGTTGATCACGTCTTTGCGGATCTGGTCCTGCATGGCTTTTTCGCTGGCAAAGTCGTCATGCTGTGTGGAGATCACGATCGCATCGATACGTACCGGCACATTGTCGTCGCTGTACTCGATCGTTACCTGGCTTTTGGCATCAGGACGCAGGTACTTCATCAGTTTGCCTTCTTTGCGGATGGCGCTGAGCTCGCGCAGCAGGAAGTGCGACATATCGAGCGCCAGCGGCATGTAGTTGCTGGTCTCGTTTGTAGCATAGCCGAACATCATGCCCTGGTCTCCGGCACCCTGGTCTTCTTTCTTCTTCTTGTCTACACCCTGG
>JAEUVW010000208.1 GCA_016786525.1 Chitinophagaceae bacterium | reverse complement strand
TAACGCACAGGAGATCGGGTGAATGAATCAATAACAATAGATACAGGCTTCCCGTCGGGAAGGCATCAGGAACACGGAGCTGTCATAGCTCAGGCTGTTAATTTAGGCGGTTGCCAGAAGCCCAGTACGGGCTCTTCGATGGCCGGGCAGGCCGGGATGCTCCAACGGCAGGCGCTATATACCGCTCTTTCTGCCGGGTGAATCGAAAGCTGCGCTACCGGTACTGCACTGAAAGCGCAGCAGCCGCACAGCTGGAAAGGATTGCATTGATCGCAGGCCCCTGCTTCATCCTCTTCGTCTTGTTCTGTCCCATCTGCACAGTGGCTGTCGGCACAGCAATTCCCGGAGGAAGCCGTAGCAGCTATGCACACCGGTTGCGCCGACAAAGTCAGCACCAGCAATGCCAGTATAGCGCAGAGGAATTTCACAGCGCAAAAATACTTTTTTCCGGGAAATAAAAGGCAGGGATGCCCCGCGTTAGGGAGCCGCCGTTTGTACCTCCTGCAGGTAACGTACTTTCAGCACATCGTAGAAAGAATGCTTGCTGACCAGTTTGGCCACCAGGTTTGCCGTCAGTGCCGTCAGCATCAGGTAGAAAATGACCGTGTGGCTGTTCGTCATCTCGATCACCAGTATGGAAGACGTAAACGGGCTGCGGGTGATGCCGGTGAGAAAGCCGGCCATACCGCAGAGCACAACAAGATTGGCTGCGGTATGCGGCAGCCCGGCCATGCCTGCGATCACCTCACCGATACCCGCCCCCGCGCTCAGGGACGGTGCAAAGATGCCTCCCGCTGCACCGGTAGAAAAAGAGACGACGGAACCCAGTATCCGCAGCAGCGGCACATACCATTCCAGGCTGTTATGGCCGGAGAAAAGAGCGTCGGTCATGATCTCCTTTCCCGAACCGAACATCCGGTGGTCGATCAGGCCCAGGGCGGCAATGAACAAGCCGCAGGCCAGTACATACAATACCTGTTTGTACCGCTTCCTGATCGCCGCTTTGCGTGCCAGGATATAAAGAATGAGCTGGCCGGTATAGCTGCCGGCCAAGCCTGTAAGGACAGCCGCTATCAGCACAAAGAACACGATCCACACCGGCACAGTTCCAAGCTGGGGATAGCCCAGGTACAGGTAAGGGCCCAGGAGATTCAGGGCGGTAAGTCCGGCAATGATCACACCGGTGAGCAAGGCCGATTTGAAATAGCTGAAGTGCGTTTTGGTCAGCTCCTCTATGGCAAATACAATACCGCCCAAAGGCGTGTTGAACGCAGAAGCCAGGCCCGCAGCCGCCCCGGTAATGATCATATTCTGCCTGGAGATCTTCGGGTACCATTCGGGCAGCAGGTCATTGATCTTTTTGAAGATAGAGGCAGAAATCTGTATCGTAGGCCCTTCGCGCCCGATCAGGCCGCCGCCCAGGACCATCACCAGGCTGGACAGGACTTTTACACAGGCCACCCGTATGCTCAGCAATCGATTCACCAGGTGCTTGTCGCGCGGGTTCGCCAGCTCTATGGCAGCACTCACCTGGGGGATACCGCTGCCTTTGGCAAAGGGCGCATACCGCTGCACCAGCCACCAGGCCAAAAGAAAAAGAGCCGGGGTCAATACAAAGAACAGGTAAGGGGATTGATGGTACAGGTATGCGGTAGCCTGCTCTGCCCAGGAAAATAAGCTGGCGTAACAAACAGCCACCAGGCCCGTGGTAAAAGCCCCTATCCAGAAGGGTAAAGCATTCAGCACATTCCGCTTAAAGTTTGTATGATCGAGCGATGCATACCGCGACTGCAGCCTGTGCACCAGCGACCTGAAAAAATCCATAGGCAGTTATTATGTTCCCGGTACGGGTGACCGGGGGAGATGAAAGAAAACAGGGTACCGGCATGATCGCAGCCGGGCTTCAAAAGTAAAAAACACCGCAGCGCCGGCCTGTTATCTATTTGTCATCCCGGCCAGCAGTCGGAAAAACCTGCAACCCCAAACCGCTGCCTGCCCGGTCAGCCCTCAGACCGTACAAAAAAGCCGTAACTTTAACTATGGATCAAACGGTATTCTTTTCAGAAAAGCAACGGTTTACGCAGGCCTGGCTCTGGATCCTGCTCTCCGGCATAACGGCGTTTTCCATCTTCGGCATGATCAGGCAGGTCTGCCTGGGACAAGTGTTTGGCCAGAAGCCCATGTCGGATTCCGGCCTGATCCTGCTGGTCGTATTCCTGCTCCTGCTGGACTATCTTTTTTTCAGTTTCCGCCTGGAAACAGAAATCCGCACCGACGGTATTTATGTGCGCTTTTTCCCGTTTCACCTCAAATCAAGGTATTACGCCTGGGATCAGCTGGCGCAGGTGTATGTACGGCAATACCAGCCCCTGAGCGAGTACGGGGGCTGGGGGATCCGCGGCTTCGGCAGGAACAGGGCCCTGAATGTGTCGGGCAATAAAGGCATACAACTGGAAACCCTGGACGGGGCACGCCTGCTGATCGGGACCAACAAAGCGGAAGAAGTGAGCGAACTGCTCAAAAGGCTGGGTTACTGGCGGCAAAAACACTGACCCCTTCAGGCGTTTACGACATGGCCTGTTTCAGGATACTGAATGACTTCAGCCGCGCTTCAGGATCATAGACATTGCTGGTCACCATCAGTTCGTTCAGCTCATGTTGTGCGATAAAGTGCCCCAGTTTCCGGCGCAGGGTGTCGGCCGAACCGGTAAAGGTGCAGCTCAGCATCTGTGCTACGGCAGCCTTTTCGGGGCCGTTCCAGAGTTCGTCCATATGCTGCACGGGTGGCTGCAGCGGCTTTCTGCTGTTGGTGATGATGCCGAGAAACATCTGGTAGATGCTGCTGGCCAGGAAACCGGCTTCCTCGTCCGTATCGGCACCGATCATATTGACGCAGGCCATCACATACGGCTGCGGCAGATAAGCTGAGGGCTTAAAGTGTTTCCTGTAGATCTGGACGGCAACAGCAAACTGCGCCGGGGCAAAGTGGGCGGCAAAGGCATAGGGCAGGCCCAGCCCAGCAGCCAGGTAAGCGCTGTCTGTACTGGACCCCAGTATCCAGAGCGGAATCTCGGCTCCTTCGCCGGGGAAAGCCCGTACAGGCGTATACTCGTTGGTGTTTTCAAAATATTGCTGCAGTTCGCGGATATGCCGGCCGAAGTCGTAAGACGGGTCTGCATGATGGCCCCGGAGGGCCCTGGCCGTCAGCTGGTCGGTGCCCGGGGCGCGGCCCAGACCCAGGTCAATACGGCCCGGGTAGAGCGCCTCCAGGGTGCCGAACTGCTCTGCTACGCTGAGTGGGGCATGGTTGGGCAGCATGATTCCTCCCGAGCCGACACGGATGCTTTTGGTTGCCCCCGCCACATGGCCGATCAACACCGCGGTAGCCGAACTGGCCACATGCTGCATGTTGTGATGCTCTGCCAGCCAGAAGCGCCTGTACCCTTCGCGTTCTGCATGCCGGGCCAGGCTCACAGTTCGCCCGATAGCCGACGGAATATCGCCGCCCTGCGTCACAATGGCCAGGTCTAAAACGGATAATGGGATCATCATACCAAGTCAATAAGAGCACGAAGGTAGCAGGAAAAAGAGGAGCTCCTGCGCCGGAAAATATTGCTTTTAGCTATTGCAGGTATGTGAAATAAATTATAATTTTGATGAAATTTCTCCTATGAAAAGAATTGTATTGGCCCTGTTCGCATGTACTGCACTGATCGCTTCCTGTAAAAAAGACGAAGCTCCCAAACCGGCTCCCCCACCGGCTCCTGCACTGCCCGGCAGCAAAAGCTACGTCAGGATAAAATATAAAGACAAGACCTTTGAAGCGCGCGATACCATATACGCTATTCCTGCCGCAGCCCGGAGGCTCTACCCCATACTGATGCGTTTCAATTCTGTCAAGAGCGATTTGTACCCGAATGCTTACGACAAAAATTTTGCGATCAATACTTTTAGCGGCGATAAATTCTCCAACGGGGACATCCAGATCGTTGTCGGAGGGATCAGCTATGCCATTCCCGGCGCCAATGATTACGTAGGCACCTACAAGACCACTTTCAACAATTCCCTGGACGCCTGGTATATTGAAGAAGTAAAAAGTAAAGACCGTTACCGGATTGAAAAGGAATCTGTGATCATCATCAAACACAACGATGACGAATACACCGAAGGCACCATGTTGCTGAACCTGGAAGGCAATATAGACGCTAAGGTGGAGTTCAAGATCTACAAAAAGTTATAATCCCCGATA
This sequence comes from Chitinophagaceae bacterium, assembly GCA_016786525.1. GTDB lineage: Bacteria > Bacteroidota > Bacteroidia > Chitinophagales > Chitinophagaceae > Rurimicrobium. Next base: position 3,623 of record JAEUVW010000208.1, on the reverse strand, counting down.
TACGCAGCATTGCGGAGGCCGTCCCCGGAAGTACAAGCGCGGGACGGCCTCTTTGTATCAGCGGCAAGGCCCGGCCCACTGTACGGCCCCGCTCGCCTGCCCCAGCAAACTGCAGTGAGCATTTTTAATATAAAAAACTTAATATTGGGATGAACAGGTAAATGTTATGTTTGCGTTATCATTTTCAAATCAACAAATATGGCAACAGAACAAAAACAAACTAACGGCGGTCTGAAAGACCGGCTTACCATACTGCTCCACGAGGCCCTGATACCGGTAAAAGACCTGCTGGGAGAAAAAAAATACACCAACCGTATCCGCAAAGCGGTAAAGCTCATTACCGAAGGCTTGGAAAAGAAAAAGAAACATGCCGGCCGGGAAGAAAAAGAGAACAGGAAAACCGGGCTGAAAGAGCAGGCGGCAAGCGTCGCTCCCGCCGTAAAAAAGAACATAAAAAAAGCGGCACCGGCCGTAAAAAAGGCCGCAGCGAAAAAAGCCACTCCGGTGAAAAAAGCGGCAACAGCCAAAGCCGCACCGGCGAAAAAAGCCCCGGCAAAGAAGACCGCTAAGTCAAAGTAGGCACTACAGATAAATAGTAAGGCTCATTGCAGGCTAAACCCTGCAATGATTTTTTTTATGCCTTAAAATACCTTACCCTGCGATCCTGCACCCTAAACCGCGGCTACCCTACCTAAGGGCAGAATTCCCGGGTTTTTACACTCTGCACTCTGCTGCCCGGCTGCAGAGCCGTACAATCTAAAAAGCACCGCTGCCGGCCGGACTGAGCAAAAAAAACCGCTTACCATCCCCTGCACCTGAGCAGCTACCGGAGTACCTGTAAGCAACCCGGATCCTTGCCTACAAAATATTTCCCAGACTTTTCAGAAGAGTATCTTAATGTTTTTAATCCTTATTTTTCTCCTAAAACCTATAATTTAGCCGATACAAAACCAGCGATATGAATACTTTATCTGATGAAAAGGACATTTTACTTGCGGAAGATGATTTAGATGATGTTGAGATTTTTGAAACGGCCCTGCAGGAAGCGGGCCAACCCTATATAATGAGAAATGCGAAAAACGGAGATGTTCTTTTCGTGCTGCTGAAAGACAAAATTCCCTACCTGCTTTTCCTCGATATCCATATGCCCTGCAAAGACGGTATGGCCTGTATCGTCGAAATCCGCAGGAACCGCGAATACGATAAGCTGCCGGTGATCATGTACACTTCTATGTTTACTGAAAAAATAATCGAAGAATCTTACCGGAGCGGCGCCAACCTGTATATCGCCAAAACGAACACCATACAGGAACTGGTCAACAAATTGAAAAAGGTGTTTTCAATAGACTGGAGCGACTACCTTCATTTCCCTCCCCGCGAGCAATTCGTCATCAACTAAGCTTTTCCTGCAGCGGGCATCCGCCCCATACCATTTGACAGTACATCAAAAACACTGATGCTGAAAAGCGGCTATAGAAGCCGCTTTTCAGCTTTTTTTACCGACAGCGCGGGTATGGCCGCAATGGTCCCCTACTGTAAATGTTGGTAAACGCGGCCCCGAATGCTGCAACACCTGCCCGGTCCTTCTGCGATAATTTTGATGCTTCACACCGGCCCTGCACAGGCAGGCCGGTTCATTTGTTGCACCCCTAAAAAAAGAAGAGATGAAAAGCTACCACGATTATCAGCAATGTATTGAAGCCTGCCTGCGCTGCGCCGCGCTTTGCCAGCACTGTGCAACATCCTGCACACGCGAACAGGAAATACAGATGATGGCTGACTGTATCCGCCTGGATATGGAATGCGCTGCACTATGCTACGCCGCTGCGCAACTGATGAGTATGGGCAGTGAAAGCAGCCGGGACCTATGCCGGATCTGCGCCGAAGCCTGCAGGCGCTGTGCTGCGGAATGCAGCAGGCATGACAATGAGCACTGCCGGGAATGCGCTGAAGCCTGCAGGGTCTGTGCCGAACAATGCAGCAATATGTAAACAGCATGTGCTTCCGTAGAGACATACAAAAAGGCTGCCCTCTGACGGAAGGCAGCCTGTAACAAAGAATCAGAGGAATCCAAAAACCTCGATCGAAAGTATTGAAGAGTTTAGTTCAGATTACAATTTTGCACAAAAAACGTGGTTATTTCCCCGCTTTTGTACTTATCGGCAGATGAATTGCCGGATATAACGATTTCCTGCCGCATCATCGAGCTTCATCCAATAGACTCCCGGGGCCAGCCGGCTGATATCGATGGCCTGCACAGGAATGCCTTCTTCCAGCCGGATACGGGACACCTGCTGCCCGAGGGCATTGTAGAGCTGCACAGTGCCTGCCTGCCCGTACTGAAGCATGATCTGCCCTGTGGCAGGATTGGGGTATAGGCTCAATCCATCCTGCGTCAGCGGAGCGATACCTGTTTTTTTCGCCAGGTTCAGCCCCACGATCACCGGGTCATGGTCGGAAGAGCGGAAAGGCGTCGGCGTATAAGACCCTGCCCAGGGATTGGAAAAATCGCTGCCTCCATCGTCTTTCAGGTCATCATATCCCAGGTGTGTCGGTTCTGCCGCATTGATATTCCACTTCGCCACACCGGTAACGGAAGGCAGCAGCGATGTGCTCACAAACGCATTATCCAGGGAACCGACCAGACCGCTGAACAGGTAAGAGTAGTGCTTTGCTTCGCTCAGGACTGTATAGCCCATAGCACGGATACTGTCCAGGGGATCTTCTTCGAAATAGGCATTGTAATCGCCCATACTCAGTACATGGGCAGAGCCCGCAGCAGGGATCACTATTGTCCTGATAAAGTTCACCAGCTCACCGGCCTGCAGTTTGCGGGTCTGGTTGTAGCAGGATTGCCCGTCTGCCTGGTCCGCATCCGCCCCGCTGCTGCCGGAACAGCCCTTTGATTTAAAATGATTGATCACAAAACTGAACACACTGTCCGTCGCATTGACCTTAAAGACCTGCGCCAGCGGCGGCCTGTTGAACACCGTATTCGGGCTCAGCAGAGCGGCACCGGAAGCGGTCACTGTCGCCGTTTTGTAGATGATGCCGCAGCGGATGGCATCTGTTCCGTAGGTTTGTTTTGCAGCTCCGTCATTCACGATGCTGTATGTACCTGTTCCCATGACGGCATTCACCCCGTTCACCAGGTCCTGTATGGCGGAATTTACCCCGGTGCCGTCGTTTTCAATCTCGATCAGCCCGACGACATCGGCATTGATGGCCGCAATAGCGCTGATGATCTTATCGCGCTGGCGCGTAAACTCCGCAGCAGAATGCGCGCCCCTTTCGGTAGGGAAACCGCCGCCGGTACCATTGCCGTTGAAGTAGTTCAGCACATTAAAACTCGCCACACGCACATTGGCAGCGCCTACCGATGGCAAGGCCGGCCGGGTGGCGTAGCGAAACCGCACATCGCTGATCCGCACGGGCTGGATACGGTATTTGCTGAACGCATAGCCCATGATCCCCCAAAGGCTGTCCACCGTACTACCCAGGCGCAGGGTACTGTCGCTGTTCACAAAGGGTAAAGTAGGAAGAGTACCCCTGCCATCGTCCAGCAGGATACTGCGCAGCTTATTGGCAACACTCAAAGCATTGAGCGCAGCCAGGTTGGATTT
>JAEUVW010000186.1 GCA_016786525.1 Chitinophagaceae bacterium | reverse complement strand
CTGACCACGGTGATTGAAAAAAAGAAAAAGCAAAAACCGCATAAGAAAATATTCAAACAACATCTAAAGATTTATACCAATGGCAACGCCAGGTCAGCGACAAAGGGTCTTCCCTGATCTGGCCGACCACCACAAGGCTCTTAATGTCATACTCATCATTCAGCAAGTCAGAACTCACGGGTAAAGCCGTTTTGGTCCGGGATAGGTATTTCAGCTCCTCGTAGTCGTTTGCGCCAAGATCCAGGAACTCCAGGCGGACAACATAGTTGCCGTTTGTCTGGCGCTTCAGCGTAATATATACTTTGTATTCGTACTTGTTCAGCAGCAATATCCTGTTTAATACACGCTTTATGGAATGTTTGGCCATAATTCAATCACATAATATATTCGTTCTGAAAAGGTACCGGGGTCAAAATCTGTACAAAATTCTTTCAGAACAGACAGCGTGCCTTTATACACAGAGGCATTTCGTTTTACATAATTACCTGCACGCATCAGGAATGAATACATACAAACTTCAGGCAAGACATGACAAATAAGCCCGGGTAATGACTAACTTTGCGCCGTCTGTACCATATAATTTACTGAGTGAAATACGAAAAAGAGATTGCGCGCCGCCGCACATTTGCCATTATATCCCACCCCGATGCGGGTAAGACCACACTGACCGAAAAATTGCTGCTGTTTGGGGGCGCCATACAGGTGGCCGGTGCGGTAAAAAGCAATAAGATCAAAAAGCATGCAACATCAGACTTTATGGAGATCGAGCGCCAGCGTGGTATCTCCGTCGCCACTTCCGTAATGTGCTTTGAGTACAAAGATGTACTCATCAACCTGCTGGACACACCGGGGCACAAAGACTTTGCGGAAGATACCTACCGCACCCTCACTGCTGTAGACAGCGTTATCCTGGTCATAGACAGTGTAAACGGGGTCGAAGAGCAAACCCGCCGCCTGATGGAAGTGTGCCGCATGCGCGATACGCCGGTGATCGTGTTTATCAACAAGATGGACCGCGACGGCAAGTACCCCTTCGACCTGGTAGACGAAATCGAAAAAGAACTGAATATACAGCTGCACCCCCTGAGCTGGCCCATCAATATGGGCAAGGAGTTTAAAGGTGTCTACAACCTGTACGACAAAAGCCTGCTGCTGTTTACCCCCAACCAGAAATCAGACGAAGACAATTCGCTGCAGATACCGGATATCAACGACAAACTGCTGGATGACAAGGTAGGCGAACGCGATGCGGCCCAGCTGCGCGAAGACGTAGAACTGCTGGATGGCGTGTATGGAGAACTGGACAAAGAAGCGTACCGGCAAGGTAAAGTAGCACCGGTATTTTTCGGCTCGGCCGTAAACAACTTCGGGGTAAAGGAGCTGCTGGACACCTTTATACAGATCGCCCCCGAGCCACTGGGCCGCGATACGGACAAACGCTTTGTAGCACCGGGAGAAGATAAATTTACCGGTTTCATCTTCAAGATCCATGCCAACCTGGACCCGCGGCACCGCGACAGGATCGCCTTCCTCCGGGTTTGCTCCGGTAAATTCCAGCGCAATACCTTTTACAAACATACCCGCATCGAAAAAGATGTGCGCTTCAGTAACCCCTACTCCTTTATGGCGCGGGAAAAAGAGATCATCGAAGACGCCTATCCCGGCGATGTGGTCGGCTTGTTCGACACCGGCAACTTCAAGATCGGCGATACGCTTACCCAGGGCGAAGACCTTCAGTTTACCGGCATCCCTACTTTCTCTCCCGAGATCTTTAAGGAACTGGTGAACAAAGACCCGATGAAGACCAAGCAACTGGAAAAAGGCATCAACCAGCTGACAGACGAGGGTGTAGCGCAGCTGTTTACCCAGCACGGCGGCAACCGGAAGATCATCGGTTGCGTGGGCGAGCTTCAGTTTGAAGTGATCCAGTACCGGTTGCTGCAGGAGTATGGCGCAGCCTGTGCCTTTATGCCGCTGAGCTTTTACAAAGCCTGCTGGATCACCGGCGACAAAAAGAAAATAGACGATTTCGTGCGCTTCAAGCAGCAGAACATCATGGAAGACAAAGATGGCAACCTGGTGTATCTTGCACAAAGCGAATGGTTCCTCAATACCGAAAGGCAGAACAATCCCGATATTGAATTCCACTTTACCAGCGAATTTAAAACCCAGAAAAACCAATAGGCCCAAAGCCTTACCCTATGCTCAGCGCAGTCATCATCACCCGCAACGAAGAACAGAACATCGGCCGCTGCCTGCAGTCGCTGGAAGGCGTTGCGGACGAGATCATTGTGGTAGACAGCAACTCTGCTGATGCGACCTGCAGCATTGCGGCCCAATACCGGGCCCGCATTGTGCAACGGGCTTTTAGCGGCTTTGCCGACCAGAAAAATTTTGCAGCCCGGCAGGCACAGAACGACCTGGTGCTGTCGCTGGATGCAGATGAAGTGCTCAGCCCGGAGCTGAAAACAGCCATCATCGGCATCAAAAAGCAACGCAGCCATGATGCCTATTTCCTGAAACGGCAGACTAATTTTTGCGGCCGCTTTATCCGGCACGGCAGCTGGTACCCCGATAAGCAATGCCGGCTCTGGGCCAGGACAAAAGGGGAATGGAGCGGTAAAATCCATGAAAAATGGCGCCTTTCTGACCCTAATGCTTCATACGGGCTGCTGCAAGGCGACCTGATGCACTACAGCTTCAACAGTATTTCCGACTACATCCTGATGACAGAACGCTACACCAGCCTGTCTGCCGAGCAGGCCTTTGAACAGGGGAAAAACTGCAGCCTGCCGAAACTGGTGTTCGGACCGCCTTTTAAGTTTTTCCAGGATTATATCCTGAAAGGCGGGTTCCTGGACGGCTATGCCGGTTTTGTCGCTTACAGGCTCGCGGCCTATGGCGCATTTGTCAAATACAGTAAAATAAGGGCACGGTTCCGTGCATCATCTCTAAAATAAAAAACAATGGCAAAAACAGTATTGATTACAGGAAGCACCAGCGGTATCGGCCTCGCAACGGCCAAAGCCTTCGCTGCCAAAGGGTACAACATTGCCTTCAATGGCCTGGAAGAAAATGGTGCGGAGATCGCTGCGCAGGTAGCTGCAGAGTGCAACATCGAACACCTTTTTTCCCCGGCCAATATGCTCCGGGCCGAAGAGATCAAAGCATTTGTACAGGCTACACTGGACCGCTTCGGCTCTATTGAAGTGCTGGTCAACAATGCAGGCATACAATTCGTATCGCCGGTAGAAGATTTTCCCGAAGAAAAATGGAACGACATCATCAGTATTAATCTTACCGCAGCATTTATCGCCACCAAAGCCGTATGGCCCGGCATGAAGGCGCAACAGTTCGGCCGGGTCATCAACGTGGCTTCTGCCCATGGCCTGATCGCTTCGGCCTTTAAAAGCGCTTATGTAGCGGCAAAGCACGGCGTGGTCGGTTTTACCAAAGTAATGGCGCTGGAAGGCGGCCCGCACGGCATCACCTGCAATGCGATCTGCCCGGGCTATGTCTTTACCCCTATCGTGGACAAACAGATCGGCGCACAAATGCAGGCGCACAACATGACGCGTGAAGAAGTGATCAACAAGGTGATGCTCAGCGAACACGCCATTAAAGAATTTATACCCGTGGAAACGATCGCTTCCACCATTTTATATTTGTGCGATTCGGATGCGGCTGCCACCATCACCGGTATTGCCATGCCCCTGGATGCGGGATGGACGGCTCATTAATTTTATCCTCATTCTGGGCATAATTTTTGCTGTACTTATTCCATTAATGGTGTAATTTGAAACTTTCATTCATTTAGAACGGTACAATGAACGCAATGAAGAATCACAAAATCAAGACAAATAACATTCATCTTCACTATATAGAATACCCGGCTCCCGGGAAACCGGAACTGGTACTGCTGCACGGCATCACCGCCAACGCACATGCCTTTGACGGCCTGGTCAAATACGGGCTGAACGATCACTTCCACCTGTACAGCGCCGACCTGCGCGGCCGCGGACAAAGCGACAAACCCGCTTTCGGTTATTCTATGGAAGAGCATGCACAGGATATACTGGGACTGCTGGATCACCTGGGTATCGATAAAGCACTCCTGTGCGGCCACTCCTTTGGCGGTCTGCTCAGTACTTATATTGCGGCCAACTTTCCCGAACGCGTCTCCGCGGTCATCCTGCTGGACGCAGCCAACGAAATGAATCCAAACGCTGCCCGCATGCTGATCCCGACTTTCAGTCGCCTGGGTGTGCTCTACCCCTCGTTTGAAGTGTACATGCGCATGATGAAAAAAGCACCGCAAAACGTTTTCTGGGACGATGCCATGGACAGCTATTACCGCGCCGATGTACATACCGACCGCTACGGCATTACACAGACCTACTCCAATATTGCCAACATTACGGCTATGGCGGTAGGACTGACCAGTATGCCCTGGACCACAATCTTCGAACATGTACACCAGCCGGCCATACTGATGAACGCCACCGGCAATTATACGATGGACCAACCCTTGCTGCCGGTGCGGCTGGCCAAAAAAGCGGTCAAACTGATGGACGACTGCGAATACGTGGAGATCACGGGCAACCACCAGACCATGTTGTATGCCGAAGGCGCCAAACAGATCGTGGCAGCCATTGTAGGATTTTACGGTAAAATCAAACAGACCATTGCCAAAGCGGCTATGGCTTCCTGATCCGGGTATGAATGACAAGAAACCTTCTTTATTATCCGGCATGCTGTGCTGCCGTTGCCCCGAATGCCGCAAAGGACGCATTTTTCAGCAAAAAGGTCTTTTTCCCTTAAGGACTTTGCTCCGCATGAATGAATATTGCCCGCACTGCGGACAAAAGCTGATCGGGGAAACCAATAATGGCCCGGGTATCAATTATGCACTGACGACCATACTACTGTTCCTGAACATCCTCTGGTATTACCCTATCTTCGGCCTGTCTTACCTGGACAACAGTATTTTTTATTTCCTGGCCGCCAGCGTAACGGTGGTCATCCTGCTGCAACCGGTATTGATGCGTTTGTCCAGGTCGATCTACCTGTATATCCTGCTCGCGTTTCAGGAGTAGCAGCGCTGGCCCCGTCGGGTGAACTTTTGTTTGGCGGAACCTGTACGTTTTTGATCTGGCCAAACCTATAAGGTTTTTGAAACCTTATAGGTTTCGCGGCGCTTTCACTTCGCGCTGACGCACAGCACGACATTTCATTTTTTAACATATCAGCTGATAGGGTTTTGTTGCAAACAGGATATTTTTAATCCTTAAATCGTATGCATATGAAACAAACCCTACTTTCCGTTTGCATCTTTCTTATTTCCCTTACCCTGAAAGCGCAGACCCTGAGCCTGGACAGCACGACGCTCAGCATCAGCGTTGCCCTGGATTCTTCAAAGCTGACGGCCCCCTGGGATATAGAATGGGGTTTTGACAACAGGCTGTGGATGACCGATGCGGCAAAGGTCAAAGTGTGGAACCCGGCAACAGGTACCCTGAAAACCCTGTTTACCTTCCCGAAAGGCTATGGGCTGGGTATCGCTTTACCAAGGGCTATGGCTTCCTCCGGCCCTACTTATGTGTACGCCGTATTCGATACGATCTACTATTACCAGAGCGGTAATTATTGCCGGGTGTACCGGTTTGAATACGACAAGGTAGCAGACACCCTGCGCAATCCTACCCTGTTGTTTGGCTACAAACACATCGGCGAGCATGCCGGCGGGCGCATCATACTGGCCCAGGACGGCAAATTGTGGCTGAACACCGCCGACTATACCTTTGCCAGCGACACCCTGGGTGGCACGGTTGGCCGCGTCATTCGCATGAATACAGACGGCACCATACCGGCAGGCAACCTGGCGGCAGACTATACCTACAGCAAAGGACACCGCAATCCCCAGGGCCTGATCCAGCTGCCCGATGGCAAGATCTTTGCTTCCGAGCACTCCGGCCCCAATATTCATGATGAGATCAACCGCATCACCCTGGGCGGGCATTATGGCTGGCCGGCACTGCAGGGCTACTCAAACTGCACCGGCTCCGTAAGCGACAGCTGCAGCTCTGCCCGTTTTACCACGGCCCACAATGCACCCGTATATGCAGGCCCAATGACACCTGCGGGAATTGACTATTACCATCACCCGGCCATCCCCGAATGGCAGAATTGCCTGCTGGTGAGCACCCTGTACAGCCCGGACTCCTGCCTGGCGGTATTGCAGTTCAACGCGGCACACGATGCGATACTGAACAGGAGAAATTACCTGAAAAAGAATGTGGGAGGCATCAACGACTTCAAACGGACACGGGATATTGCCGTAGCCTCTGATGGCAGTATCTACTGCATTGTACACGATCGCTCCTACTCGCTCTCCGGGGGTACCATTACCAACAAAGGCACGAAGATCGTACGCCTGAAAAACGAAGCCTACAAACCGGTGTCTGTTGCAGAACAGGCGCTGGTGCAAAACCTGCATATCTACCCTAACCCGGCACGAAATGAGTTCAGTATTGAACTCAAAAACTTCACAGGAACGCCGCAACCCTATATACTATTGAACCAGGCAGGAGTAATAGTCCTCAGTGGATTGCTGGAGGCAGCACAGACACAGTTGTCCGTTGCGGCACTACCTGCGGGCCTGTACGAATTGCGGGTGCAGCAGCAAACCGAAAAGATTATGGTGATACACTAAGAGACCTGCCCGAAAAGTCGTTCCTTTGCAGTGTATGTCACTGTTGATCGCGTCGCTGAATTCGGGGAGTAATGGAAACTGCTATTATGTAGGCAATGAAGACACGGCTGTATTGGTCGATGCGGGCTTGTCCTGCCGGGAAACAGAGCGGCGGATGAACCATCTACAGCTTTCGCTGCACAAGGTAAAGGCCATCTTTATTTCGCACGAACATACAGACCATATCAAAGGCCTGGAAGGATTGTCGCAGAAATACGGACTACCGGTTTACATCAGCAGCAAGACCCTTCAGAACAGCCGGCTCAGGCTGAACAGCGCATTGCTCGCTGCATTCAGTACAAGCGGCACCATCAGTATAGGCGGCCTGCAGATTACTTCCTTCAGTAAAAAACATGATGCAGCAGAGCCCTGCAGTTTCGTTGTGCAGGACCACGAAGTGACCGTAGGTGTATTTACCGATATCGGCGTGGTTTGCGATCAGCTGATCCATTATTTCCGGCAATGCCATGCCGCTTTCCTTGAGTCGAACTATGATGACGTGATGCTGGAGACCGGCCGCTACCCTTTTCACCTGAAAAGGCGCATCAGCGGCGGCAGGGGACATTTATCCAACTTGCAGGCATTTACCCTGTTCCGGGAGCACAGGGCGCCGCACCTGAGCCATGTGCTGTTGTCGCATTTATCGCGTGAGAACAATTGCCCTAAAAAAGCGGCTGAGCTTTTCCGTTCGGATGCCGGTACGGTGCAGGTCATTGTCGCTTCCCGAGATGAAGCTTCGGCGGTATACCATATCCGGCCGGGCGCACTACAACAAGCGATACCACGCCCCAAGACAATCGTAAAACCGGAGCAGCTGGCCTTGTTTTAGACTTATCTGTTTTTAGACCTATAAGGTTTCGAAAACCTTATAGGTTTCCCGGTTTCAAAACAGTTTTCGCTGACCTGATCCTTCTGAACCCACCCCATCAGCATCTTTTTACGAGGCTATCTTTTTCGCCCCTCCCGGGAGGGGAATG
>JAEUVW010000304.1 GCA_016786525.1 Chitinophagaceae bacterium | reverse complement strand
ACATGCCCGGAGATCACCGATTGCAGCGAAGGGCCGCAGATACCGCCCAGGCAATAAGGCACCAGGAAGGCAAACATCATCCAGCCTTCAGTAGCAAAGCCAAACAGCACCAGGCCCAGTGTGTACAGGGACAGGCCCAGGTAAATACTTCTTTCGTTGCCGATGCGGGGATTCACTACCCGGGTCAGACCGGCCTGTACGGCACCCACCAGTACACCGACCACGGCCAGCGAAATGCCGACCATTTTCTCGCTCCAGCCAAAACGGTAGATCGTAAAAAAGTTCCAGTTGCCCTGTACCGCCTGCGCACCCAGGTAGATCAGGAAAAAGCTGAAGGCCAGCCCGCCGATCTCCGGGTGTTTGGTCAGAAACTTTAAGGAACCGAAGGGGTTGGCGCGCTTCCATTCGAAAGGCCTGCGGTTGGCTTTATCCAGCGACTCGGGCAGGAAGAAATAACCGTACAGGCAGTTTAGCAGGCAGAGGGCTGCTGCGGCATAAAAGGGCGCCCTGATACCCCAGGTCGCCAGCAAGGCGCCCAGCGCCGGACCGAGTACAAAACCCAGGCCAAAAGCGGCCCCGATCAGGCCGAAGTTCTTGGCACGGCTGGTCTCGTCGGGGCTGATGTCGGCAATGTAGGCCGTAGCGGTGGTAAAACTGGCGCCGGTAATCCCTGCGACAATACGGCCGACAAACAGCCATCCGAAAGAGGGCGCCAGGGCCAGTACCAGGTAATCGATGCCGAAGCCCAGCAGCGAAAACAACAATACCGGGCGGCGGCCATAGCGATCGCTCAGGTTGCCGATCACAGGGGCAAAAGCGAATTGCATGATGGCGAATACGGAGAGCAGTAAGGCGCCATAGGTACTGGCTTCGTTTACCGGTATTCCTTTCAACTGAGCGATCAGGTCGGCCATCACCGGTATGATCAGGCCCCAGCCCATAATGTCGATGAGCAAGGTAATAAAGATAAAACTGAGAGCGGATTTGCGGTTAGTTTGCATAAGATGTTGCTTGGTTGTGCAAAGAGACTGCAAGATCAGCATTAAATGCTGAACCGATACGGTGCGGTTCCGACAATTTTGAAGGGGGATTCTGCAAGCACAATTCACATCTGGGCACAACGGCATTTCGGAGACATTATCTTATATTTGGTAAGGCAAAAAGCCATTGCAATCCATGCCTAAAAACAAAGTGGTGCCGGCTTCGCCCGGACTGACGGAACACTATTCACTAAAGACCCTGGTAGAGAACAGGACGATCTACAACCTGGATCATTGCGAACTGAACCTGTTCGAAACCTACCAGCAATCGGAGCGGGTGGCACTGAAGTTTAACGACCTGGTCGTTACCAGCATGTTGCGGGGTAAAAAGGTGATGCACTTGTTCGACGAACCGGGCTTCGATTACCTACCCGGCGCTTCCGTACTGGTACCCGCACACGTGGAAATGAAGATCGACTTCCCTGAAGCATCAATGGACAAACCGACACAATGCCTGGCCCTGGCCATCGACAATAAGAAGATCGAAGACACCATCACACTACTGAATGAAAAGTACCCGCGTGAAGGACGTGACGATTTCTGGCAACTGGATGAACGTAATTTCTTTTTTTACAACAATGCCGAAATGGCGCTGACCATCAACAAGATGATCGGTATCTGCCAAAGCACTTCCGTTGCCAAAGACGTATTGGCCGACCTGGCCCTGCAGGAGCTGCTGATCTGCATTACGCAAAACCAGTCGATGAAAGCGATTGACCAGGGCGAACTGAAAGAAGTAAATTCCTTCCTGGCACAGGTGATCGGCATGATCCGGCAAAACCTGTCGGATAAGATCAACCTGAAAAAACTCGCAGGTGCGGCCTGCCTGAGCACGGCCTCTTTGTATCGCCTGTTCAAACGCGAGCTGGGTATCAGCCCTATAGAATTTATCATCCTGGAGCGGATCAAACTGGCCAAACGCCTGTTGCAGAACCAGGATGTGTACATTAAGAATGTATCTTACGAAGCGGGGTTTGACGATTGCAACTATTTCATCCGCACCTTCAAGCACTACGAGGGCATTACGCCCAAGCAATACCAGCAATTGAGCAATAAAATTTAGTCTTCCGCATAACGCAGGGGTTCCAGATCGCTTATTTCTTCGTCGGTAAAGATGCGCGACTTCGTGATAAACCGCTGGCCCGTCGGTATTTCCAGCGAAAAGCTGGCACCTCTTCCCGCCACCACATCAATGGTCAGTTGCGTATGCTGCCAGTAGGCAAACTGGTCCTTGCTCATCCAGAACGGACAACCCTCTATACTCCCCAGGCCGACATCGCTGCTCCCGATACGGAAATCGCCCTTTTCAAAACACATAGGCTGCGAACCGTCGCAGCAACCGCCGCTCTGGTGAAAGATCAATTCGCCGTGTTGTTCCTGCAGGCTGTGGATCAACTGCCTGGCGGCTGCTGTTGCCTGTACGCGTGGTATTGCCATTCTGTACTGTTTTAAAAGACCTATAAGGTTGTTGAAACCTTATAGGTCTATCCTATTCTAGAAAAATCCCAGCTTTTGTTTGCTGTAGGAGATCAGCATATTCTTCGTCTGGCGATAATGTTCCAGCATCATCTTATGATTCTCCCGGCCAAAACCAGATTTCTTGTATCCCCCAAACGGCGCGTGTGCCGGATAGGCATGGTATTGATTTACCCATACACGGCCCGCCTGCAGCGCACGGGGCACCTGGTACAGCTCATGCGCATCGCGCGTCCACACACCCGCACCCAGACCGTACAAGGTATCATTCGCGATCTCAATGGCTTCTTCCGTCGTTTTAAAGGTCGTCACACAAACTACAGGGCCGAAGATCTCTTCCTGGAAAATGCGCATTTTATTATGTCCTTTAAAGATCGTCGGCTGGATGTAGAAGCCCCCGGACAGTTCACCGGGCAGGCGGTTGACGTCCCCACCCAGCAGCACTTCCGCACCCTCTTCTTTACCAATCTCCAGGTACGATTGTATTTTTACATACTGATCGTTGGAAGCCTGCGCTCCCATCATCACACTGCCGTCCAGCGGATCGCCTGTCCTGATCGCCTTCGTACGCTCAATGACGCGCTGTATAAATTTGTCGTAGATATTTTCGTGCACCAGTATCCGCGAAGGACAGGTACAGATCTCGCCCTGGTTCAGCGCGAACATCACAGCACCTTCCACAGCCTTGTCGAAGAAATCGTCGTCGGCATCGGCGACCGACTCGAAAAAGATATTCGGCGATTTACCACCCAGTTCCATTGTAGCCGGGATGATGTTTTCCGAAGCATATTGCAGGATCAGCCTGCCGGTAGTCGTCTCTCCGGTAAAGGATACTTTTGCAATGCGCGGAGAAGTGGCCAGGGGCTTACCGGCTTCAGGCCCGAAGCCGGTGACAATATTCAGCACACCGGGAGGCAGGATGTGCCCGATCAGCTCCATCAGCACCATAATCGAAGTCGGGGTCTGCTCGGCCGGCTTCACCACGGCGCAGCAACCCGCAGCCAGTGCAGGGGCGATCTTCCAGGTAGCCATCAGGAGTGGGAAATTCCAGGGAATGATCTGGCCGACCACGCCCAGCGGCTCATGCAATACGATGCTGACGGTGTGCTCATCGTGCTCCGCGATGGTCCCTTCTTCGGCGCGGATCACGGAGGCGAAGTAGCGGAAATGATCGATGACCAGGGGCAGGTCGGCAGCCCGCGTTTCGCGGATGGCCTTACCATTGTCTATAGTTTCTATCGTGGCCAGGTACTCGAGGTTGTCTTCAATCACCTGCGCTATTTTCATCAGCAGGTTACTGCGCTGTGTCACGCTGGTTTTGCTCCAGGCCGGAAACGCCGTGTGTGCCGCATCCAGGGCCAGCTCTACGTCTTCTTTCGTCGAACGCGCGGCTTTTGTAAATACTTTGCCGTCTATCGGCGAACTGTTGTCGAAATATTCCCCTTTTACCGGAGGAACAAATTTTCCGCCAATGTAATTTTCGTATTGGCTCTTAAAACTTGGTCGTGTCATATTTGTAAGGCTTTTAAAACGATACAATACTAGCGACAAAGCCCCCGGACCGATAGCACAAATCGATCATTTCATAGCACAGCTATAAAACCTATAAGGTTTTTGAAAACCTTATAGGTTTGACCGTCATCGTTCCTGCGGCGCGATGATGGCTCTTTGCAAAGTACTTAGCTTGTTCTGAAAGCAACTGTTCTAAATATAATCGCAGCAATATGTCCGGGGAGGCTTTACGTAGAGCTGCTCCCGCTAAAGCCGGGACAGGCTCCTGCTGTCGGCATGACATCCAATGGGTAACTTCTTAACAATGCTGTCATTCCGAAACACAGTGAAGTGAGGAATCTATACACGCGCCTCCTATTAATGTAGAGATGCCTCCTGCCGTCGGCATGACAGTGTGTATTGGATTGCGACAGCAACCGTTTTAAAAACCTTACAAGTTTACCCTCAGATGAACAAGCCTAAGCCTTACTGTTCCAGTCCTCCTACTACTTCTTCCAGCAAGCCGAAAGACAGGGACATACCTGCCCCGCCCAAACCGTTGACGATGGTTACTCCTTCTTCCGGTTTTGCGACCAGTTCCGTGCCTTGTGTCATCTTCAGGTAAGTGCCGTTCCAGCTTTGTGCAATATTCAGGCCGGGGATGTTTGTAAAGGTGTTGAAATACTCCAGGATCAGGCGGTTGATCTCCGCCCTGTCGAAGGGATCATGCACCGGCCCGTATTCGTGCGAGTCGCCGATCACCAATTCGTTTTGCCCGTTGCGCGAGCACATTACATGAATGCCCCATTGTACATATTCGGGATATTCCTGCGCAATTCTTTGCTGCAATTGCGGCAGCGAAGGACATTCCTTAAAGGAACTGTAATGAGTCAATGTCAGCCCCCCGCAGATCGCAGGCTCAGCCTGTTTCGGCGTGGGCAAAGCGCTGCTGCGCATCATCTGCAGCTTGCATTTCGTCACCGGGCTTTGCCGGAACACTTCCGGGTACAGGGATTCGAACTCCTGGCCGCCACAGACGATCACCTGCTCTGCGGGGTATTGTTCACCGCCCGTATACACCGTACCATTGTCTATACCCGTTACCGCAGTGCCGAAATGAAAGGTAATGTCATATTGCTCCGAGAGCAGATCCGGCAGCAGTTGTATGGCTTCACGGGGATTCACCACCATTTCGTCCGGGCTGAACAAAGCGCCCAGCAAGCCTTCCTGCCGGAGTAATGGAGCACAGTTGAGGGCTTCTGTTGCCGTCAGCAGGCTGCAGTTTCTTTTACCGGTATTCCCATCGCGAAATTCTTCCAGCACCTGCAGTTCATCCGGCCGGTACGCCACCTGCAGGGAGCCCGCCGGGGCGTGCCAGAATTTACCCTGTTCACACAGGGATTGCCAGATCTGCCGCGAGCGCATCGCCCGTTCATAGAGCGGACCTGCCGGCTGACCGATGGGCCAGACCATGCCGAAGTTGCGGATGGAGGCACCGACTGCTTTTGTATTTTTTTCAAAGACGTGGACACGATACCCGCGCTCCGCTAATGCCCTGGCGGCGGCCAGACCCACAATGCCTGCACCCACAACTACGGCGTTTTGTTTTGTTGTCATGCTTGTTTTATTATACGATAACAGAAAAAGTGCGGGTGTACTTTTTCCTGAAATAGACCAGGGAAAGCCACACACCGATCATTCCTAAAATAGCTACAGCCACCAGGCTGGACTTGAAGAAATGCAGCCAGGAAACCTGCAGGGAGGTAAACTGTTTGACAAACAGCAGGGACACCGTTCCGAGGTAACCCGTAGCATCGGCGATATACATCACGAAGCCCACATTGCTCGTATACCGGAAACTGGCAATCAAACGCTCGAAGTAAATACAGTTGTATGGTATATAGGCCATAAACAGGCCCAGACCGGCAAAGCTCATCCAGCTGATGGCCCCTATATAGCCCTTGTTGAACAACAGGGTAGCCAGCAACACCATCAGCAGGCCACTCATGATCATGTAATGGATCAGCATGAAGGCACGCAGGTTGTCTTTTACCCTGATCAATACCGCCATCATCACGAGTACACACAGCGCGATCGGGAAATCGGTGCGCGTAAAGATCCCGGGCTGTGCGCCAAAACCAAGGTCAGACCAGATCTCTACCTCGAAGTTGTCGCGCATATCGCGGGCTATGGTCAGGAGCAGGTAGATCAGCACGATGAGGATAATGCCCGGCCGGAAATGTGCGATAAACTGCTGCTGGTCTTTCCGGCTCATCGGCTTCCGCTCGGTACGCAAAGCCTTATCTTCTTCTGTCGGTTGTGGTATCTGTTGCAATAGGCCGACAAACAGGCACAGGGGCAGCACAAAGACCAGGCCTGTCACGAAAGGCATCCAATATTCCTGCACATGGTATTCCTGCAGCAGGAAGCGGCCTACGGTCTTTACAAATCCGGAGGCAAACACCAGGCTCACAGACATGATCGCACCCATCAGCTCGGTGTTTTTGCGGCCTTCCAGGTAACTGAACACCAGTCCCCAGATCATACCCAGGGGTATACCGTTCAGGAACAGGAACAGGATATTGTACGGGGCGGGTACCAGTGCAAAGCCCAGCAACGAGACCCAGGCCGCACCGATCAGGATCAGCAGGGAACGGCTCCTGTTTTCGTGCCGCATAGCGGACACATAGCGGATGCCGATAAACTTACTGAGCATATAGCCCAGTACCTGTGCTATGATCAGCCACATCTTGTAGCTGACACCCAGGAAGGCTTCACCCGAATAGGTGCCGGCAGCGAAGGCTTTGCGGAAAGCATACATGCAGGAATAGGTGCCGAAGGCAGCGATACCCGCGATGAACGACAAAACCCAGCCATTGTGCTTTTCCAGGAAACGACGGAACAATGAATCAGTTGGCATGGGGCAGGTCTACAATGTCAATCACGTCCCGCAGCCTTTCGACCAGGTGCGTATGGTTTTCTTTACTGAGTTCCTGGGCCGAATAGGCGCCGGTGGTAATACCGATCACATAGCGGCAGCCGGCCGCGCTACCCTCCTGCAGGTCAGAAACGGTATCGCCGACCTTGGCCACCTCGCTGGCCGAATCGATCTGCAGCAATTCCATCGCCTTGTAGATCATATCGGGATGCGGGCGCCCGTTGGCCACCTCATCGCTGGTGATGCTCACATCAAAATGTTTTTCTTTCTCCCAGTCCAGTCGGTCAAAGATCGTATCGGCAATATCCCGCGAGAAACCGGTGTCTATGGCCACTTTGATACCTTTTTGCTTCAGGATGGAAAAAGTCTCGGAAGCACCTTCTTTCTCCTGTATGGACGCCTTACGGTAAAAGTCGATCATCTCCAGTACGAATTGTTCGTGGATAGCAGCGGTAAGCAGTTCTTCATCCAGGGGAGACAGTGCATATTTCCTGATCAGGGCCCGTATGGCTACCGGTTTGGGATAGCCCATTACGGCATTCGCATCTTCGAGTGTGGCTTCGTAGCCGAAAAAACCCATCGCATTCACCAGTGTCTGCGCTACGTTCCGGTCATCTTCGACCGTTGTTCCGGCCATATCAAATACAATTAGTTTAATCGGCATAATCTTTTTGAATCAGTTGTTGTTATTGTGTTTGTGTCGGGAAAGAAAATTTTATTTGTTCAGGATCACTTTGCGGGTCATCACTTGCCCGCCGCAGCGCAGCTGGATGAAATACCGGCCGTTGGCTTGTTCTGACAGGTCTATATTCAGTTTACTGTCTATGTTCAGGTTATGCTCACTTTTAATCAGGCGTCCGGCTTCATCAAATACCAGATAAGCCACACTTTGATTTTGTGCGTCGAACCAGAAGGTGAACAGGCCGGTAGACGGATTCGGGTAGATCTTCACGCCTTGCTCAAAGCTCGTTTCGCCAATGGCTGTGCCCGGAGGGCTGCTGCGTTTCATAGAGTCCAGCCACGATTTACCGTCCAGGTTCCAGGCCGCTTTATTCTCGGGGCGCAGGCTCAGGTCCGACTCATCGTACATCAGGTGGTGCATGGCTGTCACTGCGATATCGGCCTGTACAGGGGCCAAAGCCAGCTTGGCCGGATCAACGGGATTGCTGCTCATGTTATAGCTGCCGGGATCGCTGGCCATCACCTGGCGGGAGATCACATCCTTTCCGCTGGCGATCCACCAGATATTGCGTTCCACATTTGAATTGCCCCCGTGCGAGGTACCGTTGCCTCCATGGTCTGTGGTGATGAGCACCAGCCAGTCTTCGCTGGCATAGGTGGGGCGCGACTTCAGCGTGGTCATCACCCTGCCGATAAAGGAATCCACTTCGTGGATGGCCGCCATATAGGCAGGATTGGAAGGACTGAAGCCGGAGCTGTGGCCGATATTGTCGACTTTGGCAAAGTACAGGGTAAAGGCATCGAGGTTTGGATTCAGCAATTGCGTTTGTGCGGCAGCGGCAACAGCAGCGCAATCATTTTCCGTGCGTACGATCTTGGCATCGTAACCGTCGTTGGTCACTTTGGTGCTCATCGGCGCCCAGTCTACCACCTGCGTGGCATACAGGCTGGGTTTTACTTCTTTTACCCTTTTGGCATAGTAGGGGTAGGCATCGAAATGACTGCCGGCATAGCTGTTGTCGGTCACACCATGCTTGGGGAACCAGACGCCGGTAAAGATAGTAGACCAGGAAGGGCCGGAAACGGTGATGCCGCAATGCCAGGAATCGTAGGTGTAAAATCCTGTAGCGATCAACGCATCGATGTTCGGTGTGTTGGCGGTCTGCAGGGCATCCGATCGTACGCCGTCGATACCGATGATCAGTACTTTTCTTTTCTGTGAGGCAAGGGCCATATTCGTGATGGCTGCCAGCAACACCAGGGTTGCAATAGTTAACTTTTTCATTTTTTCAGATTGAATTGTTTACGAACTGTTTGTTTATAATTTGAATTTGACGCCCAGCATCACCCGCTGCCGGTAGAACTCCGTGCGCCCCGGGCGATCACTGCGGCCGATGTAGGTGAAAGAGGGGGCATTGAGGATGTTGTTCACCTCGGCATAGGTGCTGCAATGCTTGCTGATGCGGTAGAGGAACTGGTAATCCAGGGAATAGGACTTACCTGCATAGTAGTCGTAGTCGGTATCCTTGTGCACCAGCTCGTTGGTGGTGACATCGGTAAACAAGTTCAGGGCATGGCTGTACGCTGCGGTATAATTGAAACCCAGGCGGGTGTTGATCTTCCCGTGCTCGTAGAACAGGCTCACATTGTACAGCAGGGGAGACTGCTCGGTCATGGCCTGCTGCTTCGGGCGGCCGGGCACATCCATCTGTGAGTGCGAGTAGGTAATGTTGGCATTTACCCCGAAGCGTTTCAGGAAGCCGGGCAGGAAATCGAAGCTCCTGTTGATGACGGCTTCCACACCCACCACGTAAGCCTTCTTTGCATTGATGAATGTCTTTTGCACATAACCCGCATAGGCCGGGTCGTTGCGCGGGCTGGCCGCTTCGAAGATATGGTCGGTGATGTGCTTGTAATAGCCACCCAGCGAGAACATGCCTTTGTTGCCCCAGTAATGCTCAAACATCAGGTCGGCATTAATGGAGTAGGTAGGTCTCAGCTGCGGGTTACCCTGGATAAAGAAGAAATTCTCCCGCTCAAACAAGGCCGAGCCCGGTTTGGTTTCTTCAAAATTGGGGCGGTGAAAGGTACGCGATGCGGCTGCACGCAGGTTTTCGTTTGGAGACAGGGCATAAGTGGCATTCAGGGCCGGCAGTATAGCCAGGTACTTGCGGTCTACACTGACCGGCAAGGCGCTGATACCGATAATGGACGCCGGGTCGTTGTTGGGCACCAGGGTATCGGAGCTTTCGTGCAGGGTGGTATGCTCCATACGGAGCCCGCCAACCAGCGACAGTTTGCCGATACGGGCTTCCGCCATCAGGTAGCCTGCGGCCACTGCTTCCCTGTATTTGTATTGCGAGCCTACCCAATTGCGGTACTCATTGTTGTTGGTATCCATCGGCAGCTCCTGCAGGGAGTCGGTATACTGGTGTACGAAGCTGCCCAACTGCTCTCTGGTAAAGGCAGGCATCAGGGTACCTTTATAGGGAGACTTCCACGCGGACAAAAATTCGTCTGCCCTGTTCATGTCCGTCGTTTGAAAATCGGTCAGGGGTATTTTGCTCACACCCGGCGCGATGGTCCATTGGTGGATGCTGATGTTGCGCTCGCCTTCTTTCATGCGGTATTTGCCCCCGGCAGAGATTGTTACATTGTTGCCGATCTTGTAGTGCCCGTTCAGCTGCGCCACAATGGGGTCTCGCTCTTTGGTCGTATTCAGATCGGTAAAGGCACCGCTCAGGTAATACTGGTTGGGCGCTACCGGTTTGCTCAGGTCAATGTCCGGGTTCAGCGGGTCCAGCATCTGCGTGTACTTCGGCTGGATGTTCTTGTAATGGTCGCCGCCGGTACCGTAGGGATTGTCTATGCCCAGCAGTTTGTAGGGGTAGCTGGTGACCGCATCCGGCGTGAGCTTCTGCCCCTGGAAATCCGTCTGGATCATATCGGTATACTCCAGCAGGGGGCTGATGAATTCTACCGTGTAATAACCATTTCGTTTATCCTTTCCGCTGAACGGAACAGAACCATAGGTGAACTGGTTGTAGTAAGTCGCCACTTTCCCGTCCAGCTTCAGTTTATCATTCAGTTTCCATTCGCTGTTGAGTTCGCCCCCGTACATCTGCCGGTTCAATTGTCCGTGGATGTTCTGCAGGCGGATGCGCGCGCCGGAACCATCGTTCCAGTTGTAGCTCATCTTTTGCTGATACTTATCGTCCAGCATCTGGCTGTAGATCAGCTTGCTGCCGATCTTAAAGCGCTCGGTGATTTTATAATCCGTGCCGATGTTCAGGCCCTTCGTCGTGCGCAGGCCGGTGTAGTCTTTCAGCTCCAGGCGGGCCAGGCTATGGTTGTACGGTGTGCCATAAGCCACTACGGTAGCATCTGCGCCATAGTTGCGAACGTAATAGGAGCCGTCTGCAATGAAAGAGAATTTCTTATTCCTGGTTATATCCCCCCAGACAAAGTTGAAGTTGCCGATGGGTTTTTGCACCAGGGTATTGTAGCCGCCGCCTACATCCAGCTTCAGGGTCCTTTCTGTTACCGAAGACTGGGTAATGATGTTTACCGCGCCGCCAATGTTGTCGGCTTCCATATCGGGGGTGACGGAGCGGGTGACGATCAGGTAATCCAGCAGGCTGGAAGGAATGATCTCAAAATCAAAACTGCGCGAGGTGTTTTCTTCATCCGCTACAGGCAGACGGTCGCCGTTCAGCAGGGTTGCCGTCCAGTCGGTCGGCGTGCCGCGTATCGATACATAGTTGCCTTCGCCTTTGTTCTTCTGCACTGCAACCCCGGCCACGCGTTGCAAGGCATCCGCAGCATTGCGGTCCGGCAGTTTGCCGATCCCTTCCGAAGACAATACGGTGATCACCTTGTTGGACATCTTCATCATGTTGATGGCCTTTGCTTCCGAGCCTTTACGCATACCACCGGTTACCACCACCTCGTTGAACAACTGCTCCGATTCGGACAGTTTGATCCTGCCCAGGTTCGCTGTTTGTTTATCAGTGACCAGGACTTCTTTTGTTTCGCTTTGATACCCCATGTAGGAGAATCTTATTTTTTGCTTTCCTGCAGGTACTTTCAGCAATTCGAAACTGCCGTCCATACCGGTCACACTCTTCACCGAAGTCTGCTCTACCCTGATCGTTACACCCGGCAACAACTCTGCACCGCTGCCGGTCACAATGCCCTTTATACTGCCGCTTTGCGCCCAGGTCCGGGATGCAAAAGCAATCAGGACCAGCAGCAGGAAAGCCTTACGATACGCCTGTTTCATTGAATACTCTTTTGATTTTTTGTAGATTTTTGAAGCCTTGCAGTGAAGCACTTTTTCGATTTCGGACGCAAAACTCCCAAACGTTTGTTTACAAAAACTAAACATTAGTTTACTAAATTGTTAAGCTATCGGGTATGAAAAAGGGCAGGCCGGACAGCCCGCCCTTTGATCAGATCAAGTGCCTATTCAATAATAGAAAAACGGGACACCAGTTGTTCGTTACGCGTATTGATTTTGATCAGGTACATTCCGGAAGAAAGCTCATTTGTGGCCATCGTCACTTCGTTGGATGCGGTATGCTCTGCTATGAGTTGCTGTTTGACCAACATACCGTCCATAGATAGAATACTGATCACAGCACCTGCTTCAAATGCTTTGTTCAGGCGCAGGGTCACAAAATTTTGAGCCGGGTTGGGGAACAGGCGGAAGCTCAGGGCTGCTTCTTCTTTGATGCCTGTAGCTACTGTCCTGATCTGTACCGGGCCAATCCAGCGGCTGGCCGAAACCACCGTTTCGCAGGTATCCTGTACATAAAAGTCGTAGGTGCTCGCAGCGCTCAGTCCTGTGATCTTATAAGGGGTAGCAGCAATAGCAGGAAGGAAGGTACCGGTACCGATTACAAATCCTGCAGGGCCATACTCGATGTTCCATTTTGCTGCGCCACCTGTTGTCCAGGACAGGCGTACAGAATCTGCGCCCAAATATGTGCCGCTAAAGGCTGTCGGGGCATAGCAGGTCGGCTTGGTCTTTACCGTTACCGGTCCGATCCAGCGACTGGCACGCCCTTCGGCGATACAGGTATCCTGTATGTAAAAGTCATAACTGGTGCTGGCAAACAGACCGCTGATCACATAAGGTGAACTGGTGATGCCATTTACCGGCACGCCCGAACCGGGCAGGTAACCGCTCAGGCCATACTCCAGGTTCCAGGTCGAAGAGCCGCCGCTGGTCCAGGAAAGGCGGGCAGAATCGTCGCCCAGGTATACCGCTTTCAGCGCAGAAGGATCAGGACAGATGTCTTTGGTCAGAAAGGTATAAGGTCCAGACCATTTGCTCTTGTCGCTGCCGCAGTTTTGCTGGATGTAGATATCGTACAGGGTATTGCCTGCGAGTGTATCAGCCAGAGCCGGGTTTACCGTAGTACCACTGTACAATTTGCCGCTACCCGGTGCGAAACCGGAAACACCGTATTGTACATTCCAGTCAGCCAAACCGCCGGTAAAGCCGATTCGTGCGTACGTAGATTTCAGCGTATCGGCGCGTAATGCCTGCGGGGCCGCACAGCTCAGGGGCAGGAATTCACCGATAAAGGCTTCCCGGCGCAGCATCACATCCCTCACCTTGAAGGTATGCGTCGCCGTGTTCTTTACCGACCAGAAATCTGTCCACAGGGTATCGGCATTTTTGCTCCTGTTGTACAGGCGGATAGCCACTTCTGCTCCTGTTGCAGCAGTATATTTACTGTAGTCATAGCTCAGGTTGTAATGTGCCCATTGGTTGTAGTTTTCGCTGCTTTCTGCAACGAACACACCATAGTAACCACCGCCTGCACCGGCCGTAGTGATACCTTTAGTTGTGTTGGCCATAGAGTCTACGCGGTAGATATGGATACCTGCAGGGTTATTTTGCACCGAATCCACCAGCAGCTCACCCCGCGTTGCAGAGCGCATCAGCAAAGATTTAGCCTTCCAGTCGTTGGTATACAAATGCGTACTGGAATCGCCGATGGCAGCGCCGGAGACCACCCACCTTGATGTGTTCACTGCAGAAAAATTGCGGCCACTGGCTTTGTCGTTCGCTTTGCTTCCCGAGCCTTCATCCAGGCGGTAGTAATTCACCAGGCCGGTTTCGGTACCGGACAAACGGGTACACATAAAGTCGCGCAGGTCTTTTTCTGTGCGGGCTACATTCCACACACGCACCTCGTCAATATCGCCTCTGAAATATTCGCTGGCATCGCGCGACCAGCCGATGGTCAGCTTCTGGTTCTGGATCGAATCTTTGCTGGGATAACGTCTGGGGGCGGCCACACCATTTACATACACGGTGATCGTATCGCGGCTGCGCACCATGGCCAGGTGGTACCATTTGTTGGCACTGAGGAAGGTTCCCGAATTTTTCCAGGATCCGCTGACATAGTAGCCTACAGAACCGTCTCCGCCCACACCTGCTGTTGTTGCATAAAAACAGGGGGCAAAGCTTCCGTTCGTCATAAAGCCGGTAGCGCCGGTTATTTTCGTTGGCTTTACCCATGCTTCGTAGGTAAATTCATTGCGGCCGATATTGTGCCGGATCACGGAATCGGTAACAATACTCTCCGATCCGTTAAACGTGAGGCCGGTACCCGCACCCAGCCTGGCCGGGTCAACAGGCGTACTGAAACTGTACGGACCCACCCAGGCACTGGTGCCAAGGCCGGTGCAGGAATCCTGTACATAGTATTGGTAAGCCGATCCTGATTTCAAGCCGCTCAGCGCGTAGGGGTTTGTATTGATACCTTTTACCAGGGTACCGCTACCCGGTGTAAAACCGGAGGGACCATACTGGATGTTCCACAAGCCTGCACCACCGGTCGTCCAGCTCAGCTGAGCACCGGCGGGCGTAATGGAAGATGCGGACAAAGCGGAAGGAGCCGAGCAGGTGCTGACAAAGTTAGCCAGGAACAACTGCCGCGAGCCCTGCACACTGTCCACCCTCATCGTATTGATCGCAGTATTGTTATACACCACGCTTTTCAGCGACCAGGAAGAATCTGAATTGTAGTTCCGCACAAAGAAACGTGTGGTAGACTTGTTGGCTACTGCCGTAGGATAAGCCGCATATTCGTATTTTGGATAGACACGGAAGGGTGTATCGGAAGCAAACACACCATAGTATACATCATTGTCCTTATAGTCGGTCAGGCTTTTGGTGAGCGCGGGTACCGAAGCGATCTGGTACAGGTGTACAAAAGAACCCGTGCCGGCAAAGCTGTCCAGCGACACAACTCCTCTGCCGGCAGCACTGAGCTTCAGGCTCACACCGGTCCAGGAAGCAGGATAAGCCGATACGGAAGTATCGCCGATCGCCGCACCGGAAGCCACCCATGCGCCTGCCGCAATCTTCTTCAACGGGTAAACGGCGGCGGTTGTAGCGTCTGCTGTGACGGTATCCGAACCTTCATCCATACGGTAGTATTGCTTCAGGCCGGTTTCCGTACCGTTCAGCTTACGGCACATCGTGGTGCGGATATCGTCTGCCGTACGGGCGATGTTCCAGACGCGGACTTCATCTATATCACCGCTGTAGTATTCACCGACATCGCCGCTCCAGCCCATACGAAAGATATTGTTGCCCATCGATTTGCCATTGACGGTATGTTTATTCGGCGCCAGGATACCGTTTACATAAAAGAACAAAGTATCGACGCGGCGTACCACGGCAATGTGTGCCCATTGATTGGCAGCCAGGAAGCTGCCCGAGTTTTTCCAGCCGCCCCAATACACACCTACAGAGCCGTCGCCGGCGGTTCCTTTGGTAGACGCATAGAAGGAAGGGGAATAATTGCCGTTCGTCATCACACAGGTAGAACCGGACAAGGCTGTGGGTTTTACCCAGGCTTCCCAGGTAAATTCGCCTGTACCGACACCGTGGCTCACGCTGGCAGACTGTATGGATTGGGAGCCATTAAAACGGATCGCATTTTTAGGGCCCTGCGCCTGCGCTCCCAGGCTGGCGTACAGCAGAAGGCAGGTCCAGAAGGCTTGCAGGTAGTATTGCTTTTTCATTTCTTTTTCAATTTTATGGTGCAAAACTCCTGAAGATTTGTTTACTAATGCTAAACATTAGTTTACCAAATTATTACTAAATGTTTACCTATACTTAACTCCTGTCTATAAAAAGAACAATACCGCTATCCTATATTTGCGGATTACCGTATCTATGGAAGGAGCATTTTTATTAGAGATCAGCAAAAGGATCAAGGAGCACAGGATCGAAAAAAGGTTGACCGTGCAGGAGCTTGCCGACAAATCAGGCGTCAGCAAGGGACTGATCTCGCAGATCGAAAACGGCAGGAGCATCCCATCCCTGCCGGTACTGTTCGGCATTATACAATCCCTGGAAGTGGCCCTGGGCGATTTCTTTTCCAATATTGCCAGCTCGCTGGAAGAGCCTGCCGTCATTGTCCGGAAAAAAGGGGAATACGAATCGTTTCAAAAAGAAAATGC
Organism: Chitinophagaceae bacterium; assembly: GCA_016786525.1. Taxonomy (GTDB): domain Bacteria; phylum Bacteroidota; class Bacteroidia; order Chitinophagales; family Chitinophagaceae; genus Rurimicrobium. The sequence goes on along the minus strand of JAEUVW010000304.1, from coordinate 10,806 downwards.
GTCCGGCTTTTTGTACCACCGCATCATGGTCAAAAACCTGTTCCCGGCTACGATGGATGTAGTGCTGTTTGAACTGCAGCAGGAGTCGCACCGCGACCTGGTCACCACCGATGCGTTCGAGTATAAGTACATGATCAAAGGCAGGGTGGAATACGAGATCAATGGCAGTTTTTATACCCTGGAAGAAGGCGATTCTTTGTTCTTTGACGGGCGCCTGCCGCATGTGCCGCGCAATACCGGTAAGGGTACTGCGGTGATGCTGATCGTTTATTTCTTTGACCAGAAATAATACCGCGATGAGCAAGCCGCACTACTTTTTGCTGCCCTGCCTGCTTGCGCTGCATTGGCCTGTGGCGGGACAGGCTCCGCTTTCTTTTGAGCTGGTTACTTACAAGGTATTGGATGCAGCGCACCACATCCCGGCATTCGGCGGTATCTCTTCTATCGAGCGCAGCGCAGACGGCTTTGTGCTGCTGTCCGATCATTACAGGGATGGGCGCAGCTATCTGTTTATGCTGGACGACAGCCTGGGTATTGAGCCCGCAACACAAGCCCCGGATCTGGCGGATGTGGAATCTTTCCGCAGCAACACCCATACGGGTATTCATGCTTACACTTTTGAAGGGAAAAAGCATACCGGTCTCTTTACGATAAAGTATCTCCTGCATAAAAACCCGGTGTACGACACGCTGGTGCTGGAAACACTGCCAGGCCGGCAGACAACAGACAACCGCGGCATAGAAGCCCTGGCCTTTGCCGCAGACAGCAGTTTGTGGATGGCTTTCGAATCCGGTGGCGATACCAATTGCAGCAGCTCATCGTTACCCTTCAGAAGGTATAACTATGACCGGATCGCACAGCAATACAGCGCAGATGATTTCACAGCCTATACTTACCCCTTCGACCCTTGTACCTGCACGGCTACGAAGAACGGTGCGCGCTTTAACGGATGGGTCGGCAACGGGGTTTCCGAAATCCTGTTCCTGCCCGGATCCTCAGACAGGCTGCTGGTACTGGAGCGTTGCTTTGACGGGCAGACAGGCCATGTTGTACTCTGGCTGGCTACGATACATCCGGGCAGCAACACCCTTAGCAAAGAAGCGGTCTTTGATTTCAATCATTCCCTTTTCGAAGGCTTCATACCGGACAACCTGGAGGGCATGTGCTGGGGTAAAGAGGAGCAGGGGCACCCCGTTCTGTACCTGGTCAGTGATGATAATTATCGCCCGGGCAGGCAGCAAACGCAGTTGCTGCAATTACGGATGAAGGTCTTCCGCACACACAAGACCAATGTTCGACGCAATCCATACTAACCCCCCCCACAGGTACGGTTCTGATTTCTGTTTCGGTCACAACTGAAGCTTCCGGGAAAGGACAGGCAAAACCTTAAGGCATAGCACATCCCGAATCCAGGCATAATATCTTAATTCATAGAATAAGTTCTGTAATTTTGCTCCGTACCGGCACTTTCTGCCTGCACCCAAAAAGTATTTTATGAAACGATTCTTTCCGCTCCTGGCTTTCTCCCTGCTTTTGGCGCAGGGATCCAATCTACTGGCCCAGTCTAAAATAAAAGATGGTACAGTCAGCCCGAGTTCCTCTCTCCCTTCTGCCAACGCCATCCTGGAGCTGGAGTCGGCCAATAAAGGACTGCTGCTGCCGCGGGTGGCACTGAACTCTGTTCTCGATGCCAGCCCCCTTTCGGCACACGTAGCAGGTATTACGATTTACAATACGGTCAGCGCCGGTTCGCCCCCCGATGATGTACAGCCGGGATTTTACTATAATAACGGCAGCAGATGGATTATGCTCAGCAGCCGCGGGCCCTGGAACAATACACGAACCAAAACAGGTGCCGGCGCCAACACGGACTCTGTATACATCATGGGCAATGCAGGTATTGGTATTGATACTGCTACCGCCAGACTGGATATAAACGGTAACATCAGGGTCAGGAATATTCCACTAAGTGATACGACAGAAGACATCTCGCTTGTTGTAGATAAAAATGGATACCTGAAGCGTAACCTGAATGAGTCGAGAGGAATTATCAGGGGGTACCTGAATAGTGATTTTACCTCAGGGACATCATCCGCAAGCATCGACAAAATAACCGACATTACAGAAGTCCATGATCCCGGAAACGATTTTAATGCCGCGACTTCCGTGTTCACGGCACCGGTTACCGGTTTATACCGTATCGGGATGACCACTGCAGCCGTAGCCACTGCTACGACACCCACTAATTATGTTTTTGGTCTTGCGGGCAGTACTGATTGGGTACTGCGGTTTACGATTGATGATGTTGTTATAGAAAGTGCACCTGCTTCATCCGGAGCAAGCAACTCCTTTACAGGCCTTGCACAGCTGACAGCGGGCCAGGATTACTATTTTGGGATCAGCTATAATCTTAAACTCCTGGCTTATCCCTCTGGGGGCACAGGCACCGGTATCGGAAGCTATTTTGAGATTCAGCTGTTGCAAAACTAAGTGCAGACACCCCATTCAGACTTACCGGAACAGTACACGATGATATTCTTTCCTCAGGGGCAGGTACACCAGGTAAAACAGCCCCGTGAACACCAGGAAGAAGATGGTCCACTGCCTGTTACCGATGGCCTGCAACACATAGGCAGCAAAGATCACCAGGCGGGTGCATTCCAGTTCGAACACCCAGTTTTTCTGCTCCATCATGGCCCCGCTGAGGATGACGGTGAGCACAATCAATGCCGACAGGAAAAACAGGTGCATACCCGACAGGTAGTGTTCAAAAAGAAGCGTACAGAATAAAACCAGTAAAAGTGCACAAGTTTGTATGGCCACATAACGCCTGAGCACCGGTGTCAGAGTTTGTACACCGTTTTTGCGCAGCAGTATTTTCTCCAGATAAGGGCGGATGCCCGGGTCGATATCATCCGGCTTCCCGAACAAAACCCTTAGCCTGGCCCCGGCCGTTCCAGCCCGGCGAAATGCCACCAGCAATTCCAGCGGAAAATGAAAATGCTGCCACAGGAAACTATGGCTGTTCAGCGGTGTGGTCAAACCGTAAACCGGCTCCTGCTTTTCGGCCACAAAAGTGCCGAAGAGCTTATCCCAGATGATGAGCACATCGCCGTAGTTTTTGTCCAGGTACTCCGGGTTGCTGCTGTGGTGCACCCTGTGGTGCGATGGGGTAACCAGGAAATATTCCAGGAAGCCCAGCTTGCCGACCAGTTGGGTATGGGTAAAAAAAGGATAAGCCCCGTGGATGAGCAGCATCACAAAAGTAGCGGAAGGTGCAAAGCCCAGTAAGGGCAGCAGGCACCAGAATACCCCACGGGCCAGTGATTGGAAAACAGTAATCCGCGCCGATACACTGTAATTGAAATCCTCGCTCTGGTGGTGCACCACGTGGGCCGCCCACAGGATATTCACCTCATGCCCCAGGCGATGATACCAATACCAGATAAAGTCGGTAAAGATGAAGAGCACCAGCCATTGCCACCAACCGGCATCGATCGTAAAGACTCTCCAGTGCTCATAAATGTATTGGAACACAAAAAAGAAGATACCCGTGGTCAAGAGGTCTGCCAGGCGCTCCCCTACCCCTATACTGATGTTGGTGACAAAATCCTGGAAATGGTAAACTTCCTTCCCCCTGCGCCTGCTGCAGTAATACTCCAGCCCCATCAGAGACAGGAACAGGGGTACGGCAAAGGCTATGATATTCAATTGCATGCAGTAGTGTTTTAGATGGTAACTTGCACGAAAGTATTGCAGTTTTATTATCCTACCAAATTAGTAGAGTATTAGTTTATGTTATCGAACAAAGCAAAATATGCATTGAGGGCCCTGGGTTACCTGGCGGGAAAGTATCCCGGCGGGCCGGTTCAGATCGCAGAGATCGCGGAGCAGCAGAAGATTCCCTTAAAATTCCTGGAGACGATATTGCTGGAATTGCGTAAGGCGGATATACTGCTGAGCAAAAAAGGCAAGGGCGGCGGATATACTTTGGAACGCGACCCGAAACAGATATCGGTCGCCAGCGTGATCCGGGCCATTGACGGACCGATATCGATGCTGCCTTGCGTGAGCCTTTATTTCTACAAAAAATGCGATGACTGCGATGAAACGCATTGCAGCCTGAACAGGGTCTTTACCGATGTGCGCGACGCGACGATCAAAGTGCTGGAGAAAAAAACAGTCAGGGACCTGATCTGATTTGTCTGAAAAGTCCGTATCATTGCATTAATGAATCTTCTGACACAATATAATATGCATTGTTGTACGCTTCTGACCTGAAGTGCGTGACCTTGTTGTATCCATCATATTCACTGCCCTTCAGTCTGTACTGAAGGGCATTTTTTATTTTATCCTGCTTATGAATTTATTCTTCCACACCTGTTCCAATAAGATGCAACATTGCTGTATGCAGCATTGTTATGCACCTAAGCTACATGCCAGAGCGCGATGTTGACCCCATCTGTACGATGAAACCGCAACAGCCTTTGGATATGCTCCAAAGGCTATTTTTTTTCTTTTAAAAAACAATGATTATGACCACCGCCAATATACTCTACAAAAAAACACTGAGCAAGACCTTCAAAGTAAGTCCTGAAAAAATAAACGAACAGCGTGTACTCTCCATCTGCAGTATGCTGCATGCCGTAACCGCCATTAACGACGAAGTGATCGTCAGCCTGCTGGGCAACCTGGACTTCGGGCAGATATCTATTGACCACTTCAGCCTGGATGTGGTGAGCGATGCATTGCTCCATGATGTGATTACCCTGGATGCAGGGATAGAGATCGTCAGCGAAAACCGGATCAAAGTGCGGCTGGAAGGGATCAAACAGTCCGGCAACACGCTGATCTTAAGAGGTTCTTTCGGATTTTCAGTTCGCGAAGCGCGCCTGCTGCAGTATTCGCTGTCTTGAACGCATGCCTTTGTACAATAGGTAAAGCCTATTATATCCTTGGGGATGGAATTTCTACGTTCGGCTGTAGAGATCCCTCCTAACGCCGGGATGGCAGAGGTGTCGGGGCAACACAGGCGGGCCAGGCTGTCATTACGATCGGAACGAAGTGGAATGACATACGGAAGCTGCCAGTGGTTAAGTAATACATACCTGGGGCTGCTATAGATCCCTACGGGATGACATACCGGGACCATAGTATCACCTACACGCCGGTTTCCCCTCCTGGGAGGGGATAGGGGTGGGTGGGTCAGAAAAGCGATTTCAAAAATGTACCGATCCACCTGCACGCTGGTTCCCCCTACAGGGAGTGCCGGTCCCGCCTTAGCGCGAGGATAGGGTTTGTTTTAATGCTCCACAAAAAAGGTCAGAACGTTTGTTCTGACCTTTACAATAATCCAATACAAAACTTTATTCCCCTTCCACACCGATCTTCGAATGCAGCCTTTGCTGCACCAGGCGTTTCTTCGCGATGTTGCCCCAGCCAAAGCGGATCATCAGGCGGTCGGCGATCTTGTAGATCACCGGCACCACGATCAGGGTCAGGAACATCGAAGAGATCAGGCCGCCGATAATGACCCAGGCCAGGCCGTGCTTGATGGCACTCACCCCACCACTGGCCAGCGCGATCGGCAACATACCGATCACCATAGCGATCGTCGTCATCAGGATCGGGCGCAGACGGGCATTGTTCGCGCGGATCAGCGCTTCGTCCGTATCATAGCCTTCTTCCTTGCTCTGGTTGGCAAAGTCGACCAGCATGATCGCATTTTTCGCTACCAGCCCGAACAGCATGATCAGCCCCATGATGGAGAAGATATTCAGCGTATTGTTCGTCAGGGCCAGTGCCAGGAAGGCTCCGATCAGCGACAGCGGCAGTGAGAACATCACCACCAGCGGGCGGATATAGTTGTCGTACAAAGCCACCATGATCAGGTACATCAGGATGATAGACAAGAGCAGGGCCACACCCAGGGTACTGTTGGAGTCTCCCTGGTTTTCGGCATCACCGCCAAAGATATAGCTCACCCCTTCCGGTTTCTGTAATTTTTCAAGGGCTTTGGTAAAGTCTTTGACCACATCGCCCGCAGGGCGGCCGATCACCTGGCTCTGTACATTCACCGAGGCCAGTTTATCCCGGCGCTCCAGCCTGCTGGGACCAGAAGACTGTGTAATGTCTGCGAACTCGGAAAGGCGGATGTTCTGCCCCTGGCTATTCAGCAGCAGGATGTTTTTCACGTCATCCACATTCTTGCGGTTAAAGTTCTGGTAGCGGAAGTTCATATCGTATTCGTATTCACCCTGGCGGAATTTCATACGGCTATCGTCTGCCGTACCGGCAAAGGCCGTTTGCAAAGTACCCCCTATGGTCTCCATACTCAGGCCCAGGGCCGCCATTTTATCGCGGTCGATGGCAATATGCACTTCAGGGTTTCCTTCCTCTACAGACAGTTTTACGCCCGTAGCACCGTTTACTTTCTCCAGTTCCGCCATGGCCATTTTTGCAAAGCGCATGGCACTATCCTGCGTGGTACCCAGCACTACCAGGTCTATGGAAGCCCGGTCTGCGGTACCCAGTATGCCTACCGGCGTGGTCTTTACTTTCACACCCGTCAGCTGAGCCGACAGCTGCTTCTTCAGCGAAGCGGCATACAAGTCAGCAGGTTCTGTACGCTCTTCTTCGGGGATCATCGTCACGGTGATCTCCGACTTATAGGCCGTAGATGATGAGGCGCCAAAACCATCTTCACTGCTTTGCCCTACCGTAGTCGTAATGGAGCGGATCAGGTCCTGTTTTTTCAGAAACGCTTCGGCACGCATCGTAGCCTGGTTGGTCTGCTCGATAGACGCATCTTTAGGTAATTCCAGCCCTACGATAAACTGGCCACGGTCGCCTTTGGGAATGAACTCGCCACCGATAAACCCGGCGGTCACCAGTGCAAAAGACGCTACCAGCATGGCCACCACTGTGAGCAGGGTTACTGTTTTGTGGTTCAGGGTCCATTTCAGGATACCGCTTACCCAGGCTGTGAAGCGCTCCAGCTGGTGTTCAAACCAGAGGATGAATTTTTCAAAATAGTTCTTGCCCGTCAGGTGCTCCAGCTTACCGAAGCGGGAGGACAGCCAGGGCACCACAGTGAAGGACACCAGCAAACTCAGTGCCGTCGCGATCACCACCGTGATACAGAATTCCCTCAGGATATTCGACACCAGGCCACTGGTCAGCGAGATCGGCAGGAACACCACGATGATCACCAGGGTGATGGAAATAACGGTGGTACCGATTTCCGATACACCATCTAATGCGGCCCGTACTTTATTCTTGCCCATCTCCATATGCCGGTAGATATTTTCCAGCACCACGATGGCATCATCCACCAGGATACCGACCACCAGCGACAGCGCCAGCAGGGACATCAGGTTCAGGGTAAAGCCCATCGCGTACATACCGGCAAAGGTGACGATCAGCGACAAGGGGATAGAGACCATCACGATCAGCGAGTTCCGCATACTGTGCAGGAACAAGAGCATTACCACAGCCACCAGGATGATCGCGATGAACAGGTCTTTGATCACATCGTTAGCCGACTCCAGGGTAAATTCCGAGCTGTCTGAAGCGACCATCAGGCGCAGGTCACTGGATTTGTATTCACTTTCAATTTGTTTCAGTTGTTTGTGTACGCCTTCACTCACCGTCACCGCGTTTGCATCCGATTGTTTCTGGATCTGCAATACGATAGAGGCTTTCTGATCCTGGCGGGCCAGGCGGTCCGCATCCTTCGCAGCATCCTGCACATCGGCGATATCCTGCAGCCTGATCTGCGAGCCATCGGGCCCGGTGGCGATCACCAGCTTGCGCAGCACATCGATGTCTGTATATTTACCGGACAGGCGGACCAGTATCTGGTTGTCCGTAGTCCTGAGTTTACCGGTAGGGTAATCCACATTGGCGTTCGTAATGCTGTTCCGCACCTGCAGCAGGGAAAGGTGTGCCGCATTCAGTTTTTCTGCATTGACATCGATCTGGATCTCGCGCTCCTGTCCGCCGATAATGTTCACCTGCGCTACTCCGGGCAGGCGGGCGATACGGGGTGCCAGGCGCTGGTCTACCAGGTCGTAAAATTCAGTCGGGGTAATATTGGCTGTTGCGGAAAGTGTGATGATGGGCAAATCGTCCAGGGAAAATTTATTCAGCGAGGGCGTTTTGACATTTGATGGCAAAGAAGACAATACCGAATTGATCTTACGCTGCGCATCCTGCAGGCTGTAGTCTACATCCGCCGCGGTAGTGAGTTCCACCGTTACTGTCGACAAGCCTTCCATCGATTTCGAGCTCAGTTTTTTGATGTTCTCCATCGAAGACACGGCGTCTTCCAGCTTTTTGGTCACAGTGTTCTGCACTTCATCCGGACCGGCGCCCGGATATACGGCTGAGATGGTGATGGTATTGGTGCTGAACTTCGGCAGCAGTTCGTAACTGAGCGACTTATAGCTGATGAAACCCAGCAAGCCGAGTATGACAAACACAACCACTACGATGGTGGGGCGTTTGATGGATATTTCTGTGATTTTCATTTGAATTGACTATCTGTAAAAGGCAAGGCCTTGGATGAACTGATATAATGAGCTTGCTTATTTTTTCTGTATGGAAACGGCGGTGCCCTCTACAAGGTTTACCTGGCCGCTGGTGATGACGAGCTCTCCTTCTTTCAAACCGTCTCTTACCTCTACTTTATCGCCATAGATGCTGCCTGAAGTCACTTTGCGCGAAACGGCCTTTCCGTTTCGCGCCACAAAAATCAGGTTGTTGCTTACCCCCGAATAGAAAGCGGAACGGGAGACCAACAGCGCGGGTTCCCGCTTCGGCAAATCCAGTACGGCTGTACCGTACATACCGGCCTTCAGCTCTTTACCGCTGACATTCGTCACTTCAATCTCTACGGGGTAATTCAGGGTCTCATCTCCTTTGGCGGCGATAAAGGTGATCTTTCCTTTGTACGTCACTTCAGGAAACACATTGGTTGTCACCGGCACTTCCTGCCCTACATGGATCTGCACCACCTGGTTTTCCGGCACATTCACCTGGAGCTTCAGGCGGGAGATATTCACGATCTCGAACAGCTTGGTACCCGCGGCCAGGTAAGTACCCAGCTCTACGAATTTGGCATTGATCACGCCATCGATCGGCGACTTCAGCAAAGTATTCTGAGCGCTTTTGCGGGCCTGGGCCAGGCGGGCGGAAGCACTCTGGTATTGCAGTTTCATATCGTCTACCTGCTTTTGGGTCACACCACCGGAAGCCAGTGCTTTTTCATAGCGGTCCATATCGCGACGGGCGGCACTTACGGCTGCTTCTGCATTGTCCAGGTCGGCGGAAGCTACCTGGTTGTCGATGCGCGCCAATACCTGGCCGGCCCTGACCACAGAGCCCTCTTTGACCATCAGTTCGGTAATACGGCCCGGCGATTCGGCACTAAAGTTGATCTGCTGCACGGCAGCAAAAGAGCCGTTTGCCTGGAAGGTAGGGTCGAAGCTGGTGCGTGCGGCCGCTTCCGTCAGCACCGGTACGGCGCCCGATGTGCTTTCTTTTACAATGGCGGTACGCTCTGCATTGTGTTGTTGATTGCTCTTCAGCTTCCACATGATTAGAGCGATAGCAGCAATGGCAATAGCACTATAAAGAAGGATCTTTTTCATTTTGGTTTTTTTATGTCTTGAAGTATGATTTTTTTGTGCGTGAATTATTGCAACAGGGAACGAAGGTTGCCGGAAGAGCGGATGGTCTCCAGCTCCGCCAGTTTATAATCGAGCAAGGCCTGGGTATAGCTGTTCTGCGCTTGTATAAAAGAGGTCTGCGCTTCGAGCAGGTCTGTCAGGGTAGCCAGGCCCAGGTTGTAGTTGGCCTGGCTGGAGGAATACACATTGCCGGCCAGTTCCACATTTTCTTTTTGTGCGTGGATGGTATTGATGCTGTTCGCGATCTGTATTTTGGCACTCTGGTAGCCGGCTTTCAGGGACAGGCTCACCGCTTCTTTTTGCTTTTGCAGTTCCAAAGACTGGATGGCGCTTTTCCGGGTCCGGGCCTGGCGGGCGAATCCATCGAATATCGGAACATTCAGGCGTACGCCTACGCTGCCGATGCCATACCAGATGTCCGATCCGCCGCTTTTGAAATAGTCGCGGAAAGTGTTGGTCACGCCATTGTATCCATAGTTGAAGAAGGCACTCAGCTTGGGATAGTTCTCCGCACGGATCGCTTTGGTCTGCAGGTCGGTGAGCCTGATCTGGGCATTCAGCACCTGTATCTCCGTACGGTTGGCCAGGTTAAAATCGGCTGCAGGGATATAGGTCGTCGCCGCGCTTTCGATCTCCCGCAGCGAAATGTCTTCCGGTGTGATCTGCGTTTCAAAAGGCAGGCCGATCAGTACTTTCAGGTTAGCGGTCTGTATCGCGATCTGGTTCATCTGCTGCGTGCGTGCGGTCTGTGCATTGGTCAGGTTTACTTTGATGCGGTCCAGGTCTATTTTCCGTGCCAGTCCGTTATCGTACTGGCCCTGCGTGGCACTCACGATCTTGCTGAGCTTGGCAATATTGCTGTCCTGCGCTTTTACCTGCTCCCGGCTGGCCAGTATCTGGTAGTACACTTTTGCCGTCTGGTTGATCACGTCTTCCTCGGACTGCTTCGTGTTCTGCTTGTAATAGTCTTTACCGGCTTTTGCCGCTTTCATCGCTGTAAACACGGAGGCATCAAACAAAGCCTGGCTGGCATCGGCGCTGACACCGGTACTGTACACATTACCCACCGGCAACACCTGGTCGGTGGTTACCCCCGGGAAGGAGCCTGCACTGA
>JAEUVW010000119.1 GCA_016786525.1 Chitinophagaceae bacterium | reverse complement strand
ATGAAATGGTGGCGGCCAATGCGCCCAAAGGGGTCGAACAACCCAGTTTTGTGGCGGCTACTGCAAGCCTGGGCAAAAATGTATACATCGGCGCTTTCAGCTATGTGTCAGAGCACGCCAGCCTGGCGGACCAGGTACAGGTTTTCCCCAATTGTTTTATCGGCAGGAATGTGCAGATCGGCGCGGGGGTAAAATTGTATCCCGGGGTAAAGGTATATGACGACTGTATCATCGGGGCGGGCAGCATTATTCATGCCGGCGCGGTCATCGGCGGCGACGGCTTCGGCTTTGCCCCCCAGGCAGATGGCAGCTATAGCAAAATACCCCAGATCGGCACTGTAGTGATCGAGGAAAATGTGGAAATCGGGGCCAACTGCACCATCGACCGTGCCACTATGGGCACGACCATCATCCGTAAAGGCGTAAAACTGGACAACCTGATCATGATCGCGCATAATGTCGAGATCGGGGAAAACACGGTTATTGCCGCGCAAACCGGCATTGCCGGCAGCACCAAGATCGGCAGCCACTGCATGATCGGCGGACAGGTAGGCATTATCGGCCACCTCCATATTGCAAACAATACAAATATAAATGCCCAGAGCGGCCTGTCTAAATCTGTGGAGACGCCAAATACAGTATTGAACGGCACTCCGGCTTTTGATTATAAAAGCACCTTAAAAAGTCAGGCAATTTTCAGACATTTGCCAGAAATGCAGCAGAAGCTACAACAGCTGGAAAAAACTGTTGCCCGTTTGGCCGCCATTACCGGGGAGAGCTCCCCGGGCGCTGATGCGGGAAAGTAAGCTGATCATTATCTATATTTGAAGAATAAAAAGAACTCATCTTGCAAGTCAACAACCAGTCTTCTCCGAACCAGCATACGATCAAAGAACCCGTAACACTCTCCGGTGTGGGCCTGCACACAGGCGCTCATGTCAAAATAACCATCAAACCGGCAAATGCGGGCTTCGGCTACCGTTTCCAGAGGATTGACCTGCCGGAGCAGCCTATTGTGAAGGCCGATGCCGACCTCGTAGTGGATACCTCGCGCGGTACCACCATAGAGCAAAACGGCGCCCGCATCAGCACGATAGAGCATCTGCTGGCGGCATTGGTAGGCTGCAACATAGACAATGCCCTTATTGAGATCAACGCTGTAGAAGTTCCCATCCTGGATGGCAGCAGCCGCGAATTCATCGAAGCGATCAACAGTGTCGGTATCCAGGAGCAGGATGCCAAGCGTATTGTTTATACGCTGGACAGCAATATACACTTCTACGACCCGGTAAAGAATGTCGATATGCTGGCGATACCGTCCAAACATTACCAGGTCACCACAATGATCGACTTCAATTCGCCGATACTGGGCACACAGCACGCTACGCTGAAGAACCTGTCGGAATTTAATAAAGAGATCGGGAGCTGCCGTACATTCTGCTTCCTGCATGAAGTGGAGTACCTGCTGGAAAACAACCTGATCAAAGGCGGAGATCTCAGCAATGCCATTGTAGTGGTAGACAAGCCGGTATCGCAGGAAGAACTGAACCACCTGGCCAAAGTATTCAACAAAGAGACCATAGAGGTAAAGCAGGAAGGCATACTGAACAACCTGCAGATGAAATTCCCGAACGAACCGGCGCGGCATAAGCTGCTGGATGTGATCGGGGACCTGGCCCTGGTAGGCTCCTGCATCAATGCGCATATCATCGCCAGCAGGCCCGGCCATGCTTCCAATGTAGAGTTTGCCAAGAAGATCAAGCAGTACATCAAATCCAACAAACACCTGGCAGGCGTACCGGTCTACGATCCCACGATTCCCCCGGTATACGATATTACCCAGATCGAAAAATTCCTGCCGCATAAATACCCCTTCCTGCTGGTGGACAAGATCATCGAAATGTCGGACAAACATGTCACCGGCATTAAGAATGTGACCATGAACGAGCAGTTTTTTACCGGCCATTTTCCCGGCAATCCTGTGATGCCGGGCGTATTGCAGATCGAATCTATGGCCCAGGTGGGCGGTATCCTGGCACTGAACAGCTACCAGGACCCGGAAAACTACGATACCTATTTCCTTAAAATTGACAAAGTAAAATTCAAACAAAAAGTAATACCCGGCGATACCCTGGTCATCCATATGGAACTGACCAGCCCTGTGCGCAGGGGTATCTTTGAAATGAAAGGAATGGCCTATGTCGGCAACAAACTGGTGACAGAAGCGGAATTAGTTGCTCAGCTTGTAAGAAAAGAAAAGAAATAATGATCCACCCACTTACATATATCCACCCGGATGCCAAGATCGGCACCAACGTTACTATCGATCCTTTCACGACCATCCACAAAAATGTGGAGATCGGCGAAGGCACCTGGATTGCCTCCAATGTCACCATTATGGAAGGGGCACGCATCGGTAAAAACTGCAGGATATTCTCCGGGGCGGTTATCTCTGCGATACCGCAGGATCTGAAATACCGTGGCGAGGATACCTATGCCATCATCGGCGACAATTGTACCATCAGGGAGTGTGTTACTATCAATAAAGGAACAGTAGACCGTAAGAAAACTGAAATCGGGAACGGCTGCCTGATCATGGCTTATTCTCATATTGCACACGACTGTGTGGTGGGCAATCATTGCATCTTTGCCAACAACACTACACTGGCAGGGCACATCACCGTGGGCGACAACGTGGTACTCGGAGGCCTTACCGCAGTGCAGCAATTCGTGCGCATCGGGTCCCACTCCTTTGTTACCGGCGGTTCGCTGGTGCGTAAGGATGTGCCTCCCTATATCAAAGCGGCCCGTGAGCCGATCTCTTATGCCGGTGTCAACTCCGTAGGGCTGAAGCGCCGCGGATACGACACGCAGAAAATCAACCACATCCTGGATATCTACCGTATACTCTTTGTACGCGGCTACAATGTCAGCAAAGCGCTGGATATTATCGAAGCGGAAATACCGGTATCTGATGAAAGGGACGAGATCGTGAACTTTATCCGCGAAACGGGACGAGGCATTATGAGAGGTTATACAAGGCGCAACAATGAAGATCTCGGTTGAGGCTGTCAGTAAGCGCTTTATTCACCACACTATTTTCAGGAATGTCAGCCTGCAGTTCCAGACGCAGGAGTCCTATGCCCTTTTAGGGGCCAATGGCAGCGGAAAGTCCACCTTGCTGCGCATTATCGCGGGTATGCAATCTCCTTCAAAAGGGAAGGTATTGTATACGGAGGGCGCGCATCCTGTAGCAGCGGAGCACATCTTCAGGCAGATCAGTTTTTGTGCCCCGGGCATGGAACTG
>JAEUVW010000048.1 GCA_016786525.1 Chitinophagaceae bacterium | reverse complement strand
ATCGCAGCTGACCTGCAGCACCCCGGCCTGCAAGTCTCTGTCCGTCAGCTGCTCGCGGCTTGTCATGACCCGCTGCCGGTAAAGGTATACCCTGCGCACCCTGCTTAAAAAGCAATGCCCGGGCACAGGGCCCGGGCGTGAATTTCTATTGCTGTACGCAGCTTACAGTTTGACCACCTTTATATAGTGCGGACTTTTCTGCCCCTCTGCCTGCACCTGCAGCAGGTAAGGGGCGGCAGGCAAATTGCGGAGATCCAATACAGCACGGGAGCTTTGCTGTACGAGCTGCAGCAATACTACCCTGCCATTGTCCGCCATCATCCCCAGCCTGTACGTCAGAGCCGGATCCATACCGTCTATGACCACCTGCTCCCGGGCAGGATTGGGGTATACGTTTATTGCTGCACCCAGGGACGGCACACAGCTCAGGCGCGTTGTCTCAGTAGGCGAATGGCTGCCGATCCCATCGGTGTTCACCATCAGCAAATGATAATAATGAGCCCCCTCGCCGGCATCCCGGTGTACATAACGGTACACACTGTTATCGCCCCGCGGAGCAATGACTGACAATTCCTGGTAGGCAATACCGTCCTTGCTGTGCATGACTTTGTATTCCTTCAAGGATTCTTCATCGCCGGACTGCCATTCTATCTGCGCGTCACAATCCAGGGACCTGGCCCTGAAACTGAGCAGCTGGATCGGCAAAGGATGAAAGGGATCGGAGCTTTTCGAAAAATAGCTTTCTTCTGCCGCGGCGCCCGTAGCCAGGCCGCTGTAGCTGCGGCTGCGCATCGTACTGCCTGCTAGCGTACCCGCAGGTGTCAGCAGGGTGCCGGTACTGCCTGCGCCACCGGTATTGGTCTGCCAGGGCGAACCACCAAAGCCCACGGTAAAATCGCCGCTGGCATTGGGAACAGCGGCGCCCCATTGGGTCACATAGTGATTGCTGTTATCAAAGCCACTCTGGTTGGTAGCCGTATTGTGCTGCAGGTTTACCGTAGCGCTCACAGCGGCATTGTCGCCGTAGATATGCCAGGTCCGGTTCATGCCGTCTGAGGGTACACCGTTGGGGCCCGGGTCAAGCGTTTGCTCGGGGGAGGCGGATGCAGTGTAATCCTGTACACTCACACGCACGGTATTGGCACTCCCGTTGGTAATCTGTGAGGGCGTATAGTCGCCGTCTGCTATCCCCACAGGAAAGGTGAATGCACCTGAAAAGCCCTCCTTGACCAGGTGGCTCTGGATACTGTTGTTGGTGACGACCATACGCTCCGGCCGGTAATTGCTGATGGTGGCATCAGCATCCAGGCGAAGATCGCCGGTAAGCCCGGCCGTGCCCAGGAATACATCTGCGCCATCTACTGCCAGGTCCAGGTCCTTGCCGAGATAGATCGTGGAGGCAGTGGCATTGTTGGTCCAGCCCCCTGCAAGCAGGTCGGCCGGGAAGGCGATATTGGTCAGTGAGAGCCCGCTGACATTCTGCAGGCTGACATTCACATCAATATTCCCACTGATGTCGTTCCCGTCAAACAAAGTGGTGCTGGCCGCACCGCCCGCTGCCGAGGGGTTCAGCAATATGATGGTGCCGGTGCCGTTGATCTGTGCCGTGGGGTCTACGACCACTTGCCTGGCGTAGATCTCCCAGGTACCGTCGATGATGTGGGTCCCCGGCCCGATATAGAGCGTTTCCGAAACATCTGCACTGGTGCCGCCGGAACCGATACTTTTCACAGCGACTCCCCCACCGTAGCTGGATTCCGAGCCCGGTAGCTGGGCATTGGCTTCCTGTATGCTGCAGCAAGCAAGCAAAGCCCCCGTTACAATGCACCGCAGCCCTCTGCTCTTTTGATAATCATAGTTCATAAGCTCAGTTTTTTAACGTGTGTACAGCAAATAAGAGATCTGTGACTTCTGGGAATTGGCATCAGTAGACGCAGCGCCTGAATAAGTGGTTGGTCCCGATACCGGATCGTTATTGAAAAGCGAAGTATTGGCCCAACTTTTGGCCTGCAGCTTGAAAGTGTATGCCGTGCCAGCTGTAAGGTCTACCGCCCTGCTCACTGTAGTAAAATTGCCCAGGCGGTTCAACGAGGAACCGTCAGTGGCAGAATAATACTGGGATGCAATCTTCGTACCGTTTTCCAGCAAGTCAACAGAACCCTGAACTGAGGAGCCTACCGTGTTGGGCAAGGGCAAGGCCGTAACCGTGATCACAATCCGCGCATTGACCGTAGGGGTGATCGAAAAGCTGCAGCCGGGAATATCGGTGGCTGCGGTCGCAGCAGAAAGAGCAAGGCTTGTAGAGCCCTGTATGGTGGCTGATCCGATCAGCAGTCCTACAACCGCATTCGCATTGACCTTTCTTACGACTCCTGAGCTTACGGTAAGAATACTGTCTGTGCTGCTTCCGGCCTGCAACCCGTCCAGGCGCAAGGGGTTGCTGCTGCTTACGACATGCAGCTGGTTGGCAGGAGCAGTGGTACCGATCCCGGTCTTACCGTCATTCAGTACACGGATCCGCTGGTTGCCCGCACCATCTGCGATGACGATGTTGTTGCTCAATGCAGCGGCAAGCCCGCTCACGTTGGCGCCGAGGATGGTGTTATTGGCGCCTGAAACAATTCCCAGGCCCGTATTGTATCCTACAGCTGTATTGTTTCCCCCGGTGGTGTTGCTGGCCAGGGTTCCTGTACCCATAGCGGTATTTCCCGCACCGGTAGTATTGGCGGTCAATACTCCGGACCCTACCCCCGTATTCTGATAACCGGTAGTGCTGGCCTGCAGTACGTTATAGCCCACACCCGTATTGCTGTAGCCGGTAGTATTTTCGTAAAGTCCCATTGTGCCGACAGCGGTATTTTGTTCCCCTGTTGTATTGTTATAGAGTGTAGTGTACCCTACCCCTGTATTATACGAAGCAGCGTTGCGGTACAGCGCGGCATAGCCTAAAGCCGTGTTGCCCTCACCGCCGGTATTGCTGCCGAGTGCACCGCTCCCTACGGCTACATGACCATTGCCGGTCAGGTTGCTTTGCAGGGATTGGAAACCCAGGGCGACATTATAAGCGCCTTCCGTATTGGCGGCCATGGAGCTATGCCCGACAGCGGTATTCTGGTAGCCGGAGGTATTGGCAGGCAAAGCAGACATGCCGATACCGGTATTGAGCGCTCCCCCGGGCACGAGGGCCTGGCCACCATCCCCGAGAAAAAGGGAACCATCAAAGTCCGTGCTGTTCAGCGCCCCGGCATTGAACAGGGTGGGCACATTATTGACATACATTTTCCCTTTTATATCCAGAATACCGGCGGGATTGGTCAGGCCTATACCGGTGTTCCCATTGTCTTTGACCACAAAGGCCGCACTATCCGGACGCAGTGTAAGGCCATCAGACTGCGCACCCAGTTTTACCTGCGTGTTGCTGTTATCGTCTGCCCAGGCGTCCTTACTGAGGTCCGCTGCGGCTGCGTCTGCGATGCGCACCCATTTGGCACCGTCGTTATAGTAATATCCGGGCGTTACATCCCCTGCTGTTGCAGTATCATATACCGTCATACCCCTTACATGCGCTGTGAGCGGGGAGGCGGAAGTGGTGCTGCTTAACCCGATACGCGGCAGCAAAAAACCCTTGTGGTTACTCTCCAGGTCCAGTATCGCATTGGCATTCGGAAGAGTAGACGAGCTGGTCACCGTGCCGTCCTTGATCTTGCTCTGTGCGGAGGAAACAGTTCCCGAAAAAACCGGGATCAGTAATGCCGCTGCAGAGCGGAACATGAATGTTGTTGTTTTCATTCCTGTATTATGTTTTCGATGAAATTGTATGCACCTTAGCTCAATCAAACATTGTGCCATAGATATTTTTCTATAACAAAAAAGTACAGTATATTTCCTACAAAATAATTTTTATATATAAATATTTTATTACTGTTTATTTCAATAAACGGATACACTCCATAAACCTCTATTCTTCATCTTTGCCGTTTCTGACTGGAAATTGTTCTCTTTTGCGGAATGGATTTGCAGTACGGGTACAACTGAAAACAATAGTATTCCCCCGGGTATAAACAGTACCGGACGCGGTTGTGTACACTTGATCAAATTATGCTTTTACGCTGCGGCAAAACAGGAGTATCTCCGGGCATCAAAGGCAGCCGACCCAGTGCCGCCTGCTGCTCCCTCCTGCCCCGGAATCTACCAGGCAGCAAGCAGTACTTCCTGCTGCAATAAATCCGGTTTCACTGGCCGGCCACTAAGAACTGAACAGGTTTTGCACCCGACGGCACACTGCATGTGCGGCAATCCGCTTATCTTCGCGGCTTCATTCACCGAAAAAAGGAAGGTTCACTATGCGCGTGTTACACAACCGGATTTCGAACGAGGAACTGAAGCGCAGGCTGCATGCAGAAACAGAGCCGCGCACGACAGTATCGTTCTACCACTATTTCCCCATTACCGATCCCCAGGCATTCCGCGACCAGCTTTTTATCCGGTTTGATGCGCTGCAGGTTTTTGGCCGCATCTATATTGCCCATGAGGGTATCAATGCGCAGGTCAGCGTACCGGCCAGCCGTTTTGACGCGTTCAGAGAAGTGCTGTATGGCTCAGACCCGGCGCTGAAAGGCCTGCGGATAAACGTTGCGGTAGACGACGACGGGAAATCGTTCTGGGTATTGCGGATGAAGGTGCGCGAAAAAATAGTTGCCGACGGCATTGAAGACCCGACTTTCGATATGGCGAACAAAGGCAAATACCTGAAGGCTGCCGAAGTCAATGAAATGCTGGAGAAACCGGACACGATAGTGGTGGATATGCGCAACCATTATGAGTACGAGGTCGGCCACTTCGAGGGCGCTATCGAAATCCCGTCTGACACCTTCCGGCAACAATTGCCTATGGCCGCGGAAATGCTGGCGGGCAAAAAAGACCAGACAATCGTCATGTACT
>JAEUVW010000042.1 GCA_016786525.1 Chitinophagaceae bacterium | reverse complement strand
TTTCTTCCAGCACATAACGGGCCTGCTGTAAGACACCGATAATGCGTTCGGCGGCACTGAATTGTTTCAATTGCGTTTCTGCACTTTCGATCTCATCGGGAACAAAACTGAGTTGTTCCAGCTCGTCAAACAGGAATTGTTTGTAGTCCGCATCTTTTTGCCATTGGGCCTGCTGTGCTGTTTTGTCGCTCAGTTCCCTGCTGAGCTGCTGGTATTGGCCATACTGCAGGGTATATTGTTCCCGCAGCGCTGCATTACCGGCCAGGCTGTCTATGACGGAAAGCTGAAAATTGTCGTCTTCTATCGCATGGTTGTCAAACTGCTGATGCAGGTCTACCAGCAGGGAAGTGAGGGTATGCAGTACGGACAGGGTTACCGGTGTATCATTCACAAAGGCCCTTGATTTTCCGGCGCTGTTGATTTCCCTGCGGATGATGCACAGTTCTTCTTCGTCCAGTTCGGCGGCCTTCAGGACTGCTTTAAAAGTGGTATTGCCGCTTACGTCAAAATGAGCTTCAACAATACATTTGGCTTCTTTGTTGATGAGTACGGATGTGTCCGCACGCTCCCCCAGGATCAGCGACAAGGCGCCCAGGATAATACTTTTCCCGGCGCCGGTTTCTCCTGTCACAATGTTCAGATGTGTATCGGGCCTGAAATTCAGGTGTTCTATAATGGCGTAATTGCTGATGGAAAGTTGTCGTAACATGGTCTGCCCGTTCTCCTGTTTGCGGTAAAGCTCCGCTTTTTTATATTGCTGCTGTTATTTCCTGATGCGCACGGTCCCCTCGTATTCCTGGGGTTTGTTGTTGACGGAGTAACCGTTCAGCTGGTAGCCAAACTGGTTATTCTGCTTCAGGAAACATTTTCCGCAAATGATCTTCTCCCCGGTAAAACGGTTGATCTTGTACAATTTATTTAAAGGCACACTGTAGATGCCGTAGTCGTAATCTATAGACAGATTTTGGGTCTTCAAGACGAAATTGTTGCCCGAAGGTTCTGCCTTCAGCGTGCTGGAGTCAAGAACGGTGGTAAAATTTGAATTGGCCACATAGCGTATCATACGCACTTCTGCCACATCTTCCTGGCTGAAATCAATCAATTCGAAAGAGTCGAATTTTAGAGCCGGGCAGGCGCCCTTTTTGCTGCAGCACGATCCTGCAAACAAAAGCGCAAAAAGTAAATAAACAATCTTCCGTCCTTTCATGTCGTTCGTTTTCTCAATTGTAAATTTATAAAATACTATTTGTTATACAGCATCCGGTTTTTCGAGACCCAGGTATTCTTCTACAAGGTATTGGTTGCGGTCCGCAGCACTGCGCGATACCAGTTCCCCGACAAAGCCGGTCAGGAAAAACTGGGTACCCAGGATCATGGTGGTCAATGCGATATAAAAAGCCGGTTTGTTGATCAGGCTGCCTTCAAAAAACAACTTGGAGCCGATGAGGTAAAGCGTGATGAAAAAGCCGATCATGAACATGATTGTCCCCCAGAATCCAAAAAAGTGCATGGGCTTTTTGCCAAACCTGCTGATAAACTGTATGGACAGCAGGTCCAGGAAACCATTGATAAAACGTTCCCAGCCAAACTTGGAAACACCGTACTTACGGGCGCGGTGTTGTACCACCTTCTCGCCGATGCGCGGGAAACCGGCCTGTTTGGCGATCACCGGGATAAACCGGTGCATTTCCCCGTATACTTCGATGCTTTTGACCACCTTTTTACGGTAGGCTTTCAGCCCGCAATTCATATCATGCAACTGGATACCGGAAATCACGCGGTTGACACCATTGTACAATTTCGAAGGCAGGTTCTTGGTCACGGCATTATCGTAGCGTACTTTTTTCCAGCCACTGACCAGGTCGTACCGGCCGCCTTTGATCATAGCGTATAGCTCCGGTATCTCATCCGGGCTGTCCTGCAGGTCGGCGTCCATCGTAATGATCACATCGCCCGTTGCCGCCTTGAATCCTTCATTCAGGGCCG
>JAEUVW010000039.1 GCA_016786525.1 Chitinophagaceae bacterium | reverse complement strand
GCAGCCCAGGCCCCGCCGTCCTTTATCCTCACTGCGCTGAACGTAGTGAATGAAAGCGCGCTGGAATATAAGAATGCCGGGAACAGGAGGTTGCATACCGAACTGTGCCTGATCAGGCTTTGCTATGTCCTGCAGGCAACGGGTACGCCCGGCGAAAAAAAAAACACCAGTCCTGACGTAAAAGCTGCTGCTGCACCCCCTGTTGCCGCAGGCCCTGCCGCGGCACCGGTCAGTGTGGCGCCGCCGGCGCCGGCACCCCGCGAAAAACCTGCAGCACCGGTGGACCTAGTACAGGAAGCCCCGGTAGCCTATAATGAAGCCCCCCCCCCCTGTGCAGGCCCCTGCCGCCGCTGTCAGTGAAAAAAAATCACCTTTCGGGCAGGCGGAGCCCGTAGCCGGTGTCCGTCGCATCTCCCGCAATATGGCCCAGGTGCAGACGGAGGCTGTCTCCGGCACACAGCAGATGTCTGTTGAAGACCTGACGCTGGAACGCGTGGAAACGATCTTCACGGCATACAAAGCCGGTTTGAAAGATAAAAACCAGAGCATCCTGTCCAGCGCTTTTGAAACAATAAAGCTGGAAATGCCGGAACCGGGAACCATACACCTGGTATCTCCGAATCCCATTACAGACAGTTATGCACAGGCCGAAAGAGCGGCCCTGCAGGAGCTGATCCGCCAGGAGACAGGGCTGCTGCTGCGTTTTACCAATGAATGCATCGAAACAAACGAAGAGCCTGTGGAGCGAGCCTTGACAAAAAACGAGATTTTTGCGGCGATGTCCGAAAAAAACCCCTCCCTGGCCCAATTGCGTGACGCGTTAAAAATGAGTATCGACAGGTAAATATGAAGGATCAGAAGATTATTATCATTACCGCGCCTTCCGGTTCCGGTAAATCCACACTTACCAAATTGCTGATGGCTGCCTTCCCGCAGCTGGCCTTCTCTATATCGGCCTGCACCAGGAGTCCCCGTGCCGGGGAAACCGATGGGGTGGACTATCATTTCATCAGTGTGCCTGCTTTCGAAAAAGCGATTGCGGCCCGGGAGTTTATCGAGTGGGAAATGGTATACGAAGGGAAATACTACGGTACCCTGAAAACAGAACTGAACCGTATCTGGGACCGCCGCCAGGTGCCCCTGGTGGATATTGACGTAAAGGGTGCCCTGAATGTGCAGCAGCAATACCCGGGCCATCACCTTTCTGTTTTTATACAGGCCCCTTCCCTCAGCATCCTGAAAGAGCGGCTGGAAAAAAGAGGCACAGAAACTGCGGAAACGCTTGCAGAACGCATCGGGAAGGCGGAATATGAACTGAGTTTTGCGCAGGAATTTGATCATATTGTCGTGAATGACGATCTTGCCAGGGCAAGCGAACAGCTGATCGGAATAGTAGGCGATTATTTAAACAATTAAACGGGACATGGAACAGATCATAGCCACCCTGGAGAAAATACGGACAATAGCAGGAAATACAGCTTCATACAGCAGCATAGAGAAAGACCTGATGCTGCAGTATACCCGAGACCTGTACGAAACGATACTGTCGCTGGGGGAAAAGCCTGCAGCAGTGGCAGGGTATCAGGAACTTACCGAAGAACCCGAACCGCTCCCGGAAGCCATCATCGAAGAAGAGGACAGGACCGCTGCAGCAACAGCCGTGGTCGTAGAAGACCCGGAACCTCTTGCAGAGCGGGGTATGCCTGATGTACCGGAAGCAGCAACAATAAACGCGGAAGAAGAAGAAGAAGAAGAAGAAGAAGAAGAAGAAAATTTACAGGCTCCTGCAGAGCAGGATGTACCTGATCAGCAGGAAGCAGAAGGGGTAGAGGAGCCTGGGGTACAGGACGAACCGGACCGCTCTGAACTGTATACAGACCTAGCTGCAGTTACCGAAGAAGCCCCGCATTTGATCAGCTTTGAACTGGAGCCGGAATTGCAGGAGGAAAAGCCTGCCCCTTTCCAAGCCAGGCACAGCACCGATTTCCGGGTCTGGAACAAAGACATTCGTTCCTACATCGGTATCAATGACAAATACAATTTTATCTCGGAGCTGTTCAAAGGCAACAGCGAAGCTTACGATGAGATTCTCACGGAGATCAACCAGTGCGAAAACAAACAGGATGCATTGCGTTTTCTCGAAAATGCAGGGATTACAACACTATACCATTGGAAAGAAGACGGTTTCAGCGAACAGATTTTCTACAACGTTTTAAGCCAGTTCTTTGCGGCAAGATAGTCGAGAATGATCTCCGTAGCGCCGCTCTGTGAAAAGACATAGTTCCGGGCTGCGGCCGATTTGTGCTCATACTGAGCCTTGTCTGCGATCATCGTACCGATAAAGTCCTGCAGCGTTGCTGCATCGCTGCATATCGTGGTGGCCCCGCAAGCCACCAGTTCTATGGCTTCCTGGTATTTCTCATAGACCGGCCCGTGTGCACAGGGCAAACCATACACTGCTGCTTCCAGTACATTGTGCACGCCGCCTTTCTCCAGGCCTCCGCCGATCCAGGCCAGGGAGCCGTAGCGGTAGATCTTCAACAGCAGTCCGATCGTATCCACCACCATTACCTGCTGGTTCAGGAAAGTTCCTTCCTGCAAGGCCGACCACCTCCTGATGCGCCCGGCAAACAGTTTTTCCACGTAGGAGATGCGTTCTTCGTCCACCTCATGCGGCACAATGATCAGTTTCCAGTCGGGGGGCAGCACCGGCAGCACTGTGGCCAGCAACTGTTCGTCTGCTGCCCAGGTACTTCCTGCGATCAGCAGTTTAAAGCGTTGCGACAGGGCTTCAAACTTTTCAATGGGGGCGGCAGCCTGTGCGACGGTGAGGACGCGGTCAAAACGGGTATCGCCTGCAACTGATGCCTGCCGGATATGGATGCGCTCCAGTAAGGAGACAGACGCTTCGTTCTGGGTGAAAATGTGCGTGATCATTTTCAGCATCTGGCGTTGTACGGACCCGTACCAGCGAAAGTATCCCTGCTGGGGACGGAAGATCGCATCGATCAGCAGGGTAGGGATGGAGCGCTTATTCAGCTCATACAGGTAGTAATACCAGAGGTCATATTTGACAAACAGGGCCAGGGAGGGATTGATATCGCGTACAAACTGTTTGGCATTGGACGCCGAATCCATCGGCAGGTAAAAAATATAGTCGGCCCCTTCATATTTTTTCCGGACCTGGTAGCCGGAAGGCGAAAAGAAAGTCAGTACGATCGCATAGCCGCTGTATTGCCGGCGCAGGGACTCCAGCACAGGACGCCCCTGTTCAAATTCGCCCAGGGAAGCGCAGTGCATCCAGATGCGCGGGCGGGTCTCATCGCCCATACGCGCCTTGATCGTGAACAAAAGATCTTTCCTTCCTGCAAGGAACAGCCTGGCCTTGGGTTTAAACCAGGCAGCCACGCGTACGGCCAGGGCATACAGGAACAGGGAAAGACGATAGAACAATAACATTATTCGAAGAAGAATTCTTCCGATTTTCGTTTAAACATAGGTAAATACCAACCGCCCCGTATGCCAAACAAAATATCCATTCGCTTATCGGTGCCCGGGCGGCGTACATCGTACAGGAAATCCCTGCGACCCTGGGTAAAGCCAAAGGCCACATCCAGCCCGATATGAAAATTGATCAGCGCGTTGTTGGACAGGAACAGGTAGCCGACATACTGTTCAAGGTACAGGCCGTTGACCAGGCGGTCATACCCTTTGCGATAAGCGCCCCTCAGGGAAAGGATAGATTCGCTTTTATCCTGTACCAGGATCTTGTGCTGCATAAAGCCGATGCCGGTCATCACCATGATACCGTTATCTGACACGGACCTGGAAATATTGAAGATATGGCCTACTTCAATACCCGCCATATAGCCTCTTTCATACCGGTTTACAGAAAGCCTTTGCCCGTCCTGGTTAATCAGGGTTTTGTCTTCATCCTGTATGCCATAAAACAGGGAATCTTCCTTGATCCTGTCCCCGTTGATGAAGTCGAATTTTACGCCGAATATCCAGTTGCTTTTCGTCTTGTAATGAAAAGAAGGACCGATGCGGTAACTGTTGCCGAAGCGTTTGGACATATCGCCCGCGCTGATATCAAAATTGCCGTTCACGCCCAGCAGGAACCCTTTCCTTGCAGGCAGTTTCGTGCTTTCAAACAGGTCTTCCTGGGCCAGGGAACGCAGGCCGGAAAACAGGAACGTAAAAAGAAGAAAATAGCGTGTCGCTTTCATTAAGAATCAAAACGTTGAAAAGTTATTGCAAGATACGGGACTTATCATTTAGTTTATGTACACGGCTATTACTTTAAAGCTAAATGATTACTTTTGCTGCGAATTTTTTATCAAAGAAAGTAAAAAGACAATATGGCAATAGTCGATTTAGTAATGCCCAAAATGGGAGAGAGTATTACAGAAGCTACCATTCTGAAATGGCATAAAAAACCGGGAGACGCTGTGAAAATGGACGAAACAGTCCTGGAAATCGCTACAGATAAAGTAGATAGTGAAGTTCCTTCCACCGGCGCCGGTACCATTACCGAAATCCTCTTTAAAGAGAATGACGTAGTGGCTGTCGGTACCGTTATTGCCCGTATCAATACAGAAGGCGGCAGTGCTGCTGTAGCGCCTGCTGCATCTGCACCTGCGGCCACTCCCGCCTCTGCTCCAGCAGCTCCTGTTCAGGCAGCGGTGGCATCGGCTCCTGCAGCATCAGCTCCGGCAGGCACCAACAAATTTTATTCACCGCTTGTACTGAATATCGCTACACAGGAAGGAGTCAGCATGGCGGAACTGGAGCAGATACCCGGTACCGGCAATGAAGGCCGTGTCACCAAAAAAGATATCCTCAGCTATGTAGCAAACAGGGGCAAAGCGCCTGCAGCACCGGCTGCAGCTGCACCGGCAACTACAGCACCGGCACAAGCCACTGCAGAAGCGCCGAAGCCGGCACCGGCACCCGTCAGCGGTAACGTAGAGATCATCGAAATGGACCGTATGCGCAAGCTGATCGCCGACCATATGGTGCGCAGCAAAGCAACGTCTCCGCACGTCACCAGCTTTACAGAAGCAGATGTGACCAACCTGGTGCGCTGGCGCGAAAAATCAAAAAATGCGTTTGAAAAGAAATACGGGGAGAAGATCACCTTTACGCCGATCTTCATTGAAGCGATCGTAAAGAGCATCAGCAAATACCCGATGATCAACAGCAGCGTAGACGGAGACCGGATCATCGTAAAGAAAGATATCAATATCGGTATGGCAGCAGCATTGCCCAGCGGCAACCTGATCGTACCGGTCATCAAAAATGCAGATACCAAAAACCTGATCGGCCTGACCAAGGATGTAAACCAGCTGGCACACGCGGCCAGGGGTGGAAAACTGAAGGCAGACGATACACAGGGCGGCACCTTCACCCTGACCAATGTTGGTACCTTCGGCAGCCTGATGGGCACGCCGATTATCAACCAGCCGCAGGTAGCGATATTAGCCGTGGGCAGCATTAAAAAGCGGCCGATGGTGATCGAAACACCGGAAGGAGATGTTATAGCAATAAGACATATGATGTATTTATCTTTAAGCTATGATCACCGTATTGTCGACGGCTCGCTCGGAGCCAGTTTCCTGACTGCTGTAGCCAATGAATTAGAGGCTTTCGACGCGTCCAGAAGTATTTAAATTTAAGTTTTGTTTTTGCCTGATAGTCTTTGAAGATTTTTATGTATTTAAAAAAAATCTTTAAAGACTATTGCTTTTTGTTTTTTTTGGCTATCTTGGTCAGGCGTTTCTAAAACGAAAACGTATTAAACAAATAGACTTTTAATTTTTTAACTTTTATTATGAGAAAAGCCGACATTATTTCAAACATTTCCGATAAAACCGGTATCCCGAAAGTCGACATCCTTGTGGCTTTGGAGACATTTTTTAAGGAAGTGAAACAAACTGTCTTTGAAGGGGAAACAGTAAGTATCCGCGGATTCGGCAGCTTTACCGTTAAGAAAAGGGCCGCAAAAAAAGGAAGGAACATCAAGAAAAACGAAGTAGTGCACATTCCTGAGCATTACATACCGACCTTCAAGCCTGCAAAGGAATTTATGATTGCCCTGAAATCGGTCAAAATCAAGGAAAACGAAGTTCCTAAAAGCTAAACCGGGCTTATAGAATAGACATTTACTTCCGGGCTTCCCGTTTTCTTTGCATCGAAAGCAAGCCAATATCGTCGGCACATTGTTTTAATGCGGCGGTGTCTAAACCGTCATAGTATCCCCTTATATAACGTTCTTTATCCAAAAGGACAATTGTTTGCGTATGGTCAAGCTCTTCTGCCCCCCCGTCAGATGGCTTGACCATTAGCTTTAGCTCATTTCTCAGGTAATCGGCTATGGTATTGCGGTTGCCGGTCAGGAACCACCACCGGTCAGGATTGGCTTTAAAACGGTCTGCATAGGCCCTTAACGCCTGAACGGTATCGTACTCAGGGTCAACGCTGATCGACACCAGGTGCACGGCCGTATCGTTTTTCCGGAAGGCTTTTTGCAGGATGCCCATATTGGAAGTCAGGCGGGGGCATATGGTGCCGCAACGGGTAAAAAACACTTCCACGATCAGCATTTTCCCCGCCAGGTCCTTATTCAGTGACACCTGGTCGCCCATCTGGTTGAACAGCACCAGATCATTCACCCTGTGGAAGGTGGTATCGTAGCGCATTTTCCCGTCTGCAAGGGTACTGTCTACACGCTCAGCCTGGTAATAAGGCGGCATGCCGAGCTTATCCTTACCCAGCATTTTGGCTATGATATAAAAAGAGAACGGCAGCAATAATGCTACCGTTAATCCTATAAGAAACTTTTTATTACTGTTTTTCTGACTCATTTACTTGGTTTGATGGTAATCGTAACGGGCAGGGTTGTTTTCGTTAAAGCTTTTCCATTCTCCGCCATCGTAAAGGAAGGCAATGATGAACCATACAAACAGGGTCAGCGGGATCAGTACACAGAATTTAAACCATTTTACTTCATCGCCAAGGTGCATGAACACGCGTACGATATAAGCCGATTTCAGGATCGTCAGGATCAGGAACGCAGAGTTGATAAACCATTTGGGTACATAATGATACAGGTACAGGCCACCGATTACCTCGGCAATCGTGATGATGGAAAGAATCAGGGTTACTTTCCAGATCTTGGCTACCTGGGCTTTGCTTTCCGCTGATTTTACATCGTGGTGGTGGGCCAGTACGCCTGAGTACAGTTTGGATTGGTCACCTTCGTAAAGGTGTTGGATATTGTCGTTATGAGAGCCGTGTGATGACATTGATTGAAGTATTTTGTGTGGTTTAGTAAGTTGTTGTACAAGTGGTGTTGCGTACTAGAGCAGGTAGAAGCAGGTAAATACGAATACCCATACCAGGTCTACAAAGTGCCAGTACAGACCTACTTTTTCGATCATTTCATAGTGCCCCCTTCTTTCGTAAGTACCGTTTACCGTGTTGATCAGGATCATGATGTTGAAGATCACACCGCTGGTAACGTGCGCACCGTGGAAACCGGTGATGGTAAAGAAGAAGTTGAAGAAGTTGTTGGTCGATTGCGACAGGTGTTCCGGTGTCGCGCTTTCCAGTACAGCCGGCGTAAAGAAGTGATTGTAAACATCTTTAGGAGAAGTGATGTCTGCAAAAGAACCCCACCAGGCGCCCTGGTGATTCAAGTGCGTCCACTCCCAGGCCTGGCAGCTCAGGAACGCGATACCACCGATGATGGTCCACAGCAACCATTTTACAACGCCCTGTTTGTCATTGCAGTGACCTGCATGTACCGCCAATACCATCGTTACGGAAGACAGGATCAGGATAAAGGTCATCAGACTCACGAACATCAGGGGATAACCGCTTCCTAAGAAAGGGAAGGAGTTAAACACGTGGTTCGGATCGGGCCATACAGCAGAGAAGAAACGGGTAGTACCATAGGAAATCAGGAAAGCGCTGAACGTGAAGGCATCCGACAAGAGGAAAAACCACATCATTATCTTTCCGTAGCTGACATTGAAGGGGGAACGACCGCCGCCAAATGCTTTAGGTGCTGCTGGTGCTGTAGTAGTGTGCGACATAATTTGTTATAAAAATGAGAATTTAGTTGGGTAAGTTGCGGGCAAAAATAATACGCTTTTTTCAGTCATCCAAATGTCTTTTTTTATTATTAGTTCATCATAAAAAAGATGAATAAGTAGATCCAGAGCACATCTACAAAATGCCAGTAATTGGCCACAATCGCCAATCCTGTGGTGTTGTATTCCTTCACATTGCGACGGAAGGAACGGAGAAAGACAATCAGTAAAGCAACCACACCGCCGGCAATATGCAGCAGGTGCAAACCCCAGATGATGAACAGGAAAGATTCGCTGGGGTTGCCCGACACCTGCACGGGTTGGGGCAGATGGTACAGTTCATAGAAGCCCTGGTATTGCAGCAGTCCGAAGGCCGTACCCAGGAGCAGGGTAAGACCGGCCAGCAGGCGGTACTGCATCATTTTCCGTGCTTTGAAAGCCCTGAGTGCCAGTGCAATCGTTACGCTGCTGAGCACAATCGTCACCGTAGAGACCCAGAAAACACCGGGCAATTCATACAGGCGCCAGTTCGGCTGCGACTTACGGACAATATAAGCGCTGGTCAGGCCTGCAAACATCATGGCAATACTGGCCATAGCAATATACAGGGCAAACATCTGCGGGTGGATTCTCTTTCTCGGAACGGTATTCATATACTTACAATTTGGTAAAGTAAAGTGCCAGCAGCACCAGGGGCAAATAGATAAAGGAGGCGTACATCACCTGCTTTGCCGATTTGAAGTCATTTTTGCGGTAAAAGTTCACCGATGCGGCGAAATAGATAATACCGCCCAGCATCATGATCCACATGCCCCAGTTGCTGCACATGCCCAGGAAACGCGGCACCAGTGCCAGCGGCACCAGTACTATACTGTAAAACATGCATTGCAGGCCGGTAAAGCGGGAAGTTCTTTCCTGGGAAGGGAGCATGCTGATACCGGCTTTCTGGTATTCGTCATAGCCGACCCAGCCGATGGCCCAGTAATGCGGGAACTGCCAGAAGAACTGGAACAGGAACAGCACCCAGCCGCCGATTGCTGCAGGGCCGCTGAGCGCATTCGTACCGGCTACCCAGCCCAACAGGGGAGGCAGCGCGCCGGGGATGGCGCCGATCAGTACGGCCACCGGGTGCACCCGCTTCATCGGTGTGTATGCAAAAGCATACAGGATCAGGGAAATAAAACTTAAGATACCGGTAAGGGGATTAAAATTCAGGGCCAGGATCAGCGCGCCGCCGATACCCGCCACGACGGCCAGGAACCAGGCTTCGGCTTTGGACATACGGCCGTCTGCCACCGGTCTGTTCATCGTGCGCGTCATCTTCTGGTCGCCTTTGTACTCCAGTATCTGGTTGATGGTATTGGCCCCGCCGGTGACCAGCAGGCCGCCAACATAAAGGATCAGCACCTTGCGTACATTGAAATCAATGCCCGGAGCCATCAGGTAACCAATGACGCTGGAAAAAACCACCATCATGCTCAGGTTCGGTTTCAGCAATTGCGCATAATCCTTCAGTTTTTCAACCAAAAGAAAAGATGATTTTGCCTTAATGGATTCTTGCTGCACGCCGCGGACCTTGTTTGATGAAAAGCGTTGCAAAAGTAATCCTATAATTTGAAAATGTTGATCAAAAAATAATAGGGCAGGCCCGCTTCAGTATAAAGACAATTAATAGGGCAATAAGCCTAAAAAATCAGGAAACACTTTCGTAATCATTGTTGAATCAGTAACTTTGCGCCTTATAAAAGCAAAAACTCAATTTAAACAAAATGCAAACACTGATCGGTAAAAAAGCACCTTCATTTGCGGAGGAAGCAGTAGTAAATGGTTCTGAATTTGTCGAAGGCTTTTCGCTGGAGCAATTCGTAGGAAAGAAAAACGTCGTTTTCTTCTTCTATCCCCTGGATTTCACTTTTGTCTGCCCTACGGAACTGATTGCATTCCAGGATCAGCTGGCTGCATTTGAAGAAAAAGATACGGTTGTCGTAGCCTGCTCTACCGACTCCAAATACTCCCATTGGGCCTGGTTGAACACAGAGCGCAACAAAGGTGGCATCAAAGGCGTGCAATACCCGATCGTGGCAGACTATACCAAGACGATCGCGATCAACTACGGCGTACTGGCCGGCAACTACAGTGTAGACAACGGTAACGTTTCTTTCGAAGGAAATCCCGTAGCCCTGCGTGGTCTGTTCCTGATCGATAAACAAGGCATGATCCGCCACCAGGTGATCAACGATCTGCCCCTGGGCCGCAGCGTTGACGAAGCCCTGCGCATGGTAGACGCACTGAATTTCCACGAAGTGAACGGTGAAGTTTGCCCGGCAAACTGGAACAATAAGAAGGAAGGCCTGCAGGCTACCGCAGAAGGTATCGCTGAGTACCTGGGTACTATGGCCAACTAAGCAGAAAATAGTGTCGTAAGGCAATCCTAGTAAGCGGGCAACCATTTTAATGAGGCAACCATTGAAATGGTTGCCCTTTTTTTTGTTGGCACACTGTGTTAAATGCTCCGTTTCCCGGTTTCCGCCTGCCGGGAGTGAAATAACTTAGCAGTATGCAAACCAGGATCATTTGGGAAGGGAAAGACCGCTTTTCGGCAGAGTATTGCCACATCATGCTGTACGAATCCGGGCCGCTGGTGCAGGCTACCATTATTGGTACGGATGGCGGCAGGATCTATAAAACCGATTACGTCATCAAATGCAACGAAAAGTGGCATACGCTTTCCCTCGACCTGAGCAGCTCCTTCGACGATGTATTGTCGGAGCATCGCCTCAGGAGCGACGGTAGGGGCAACTGGACACTGGACGGCAAAGAAGCCGCTTTCCTGAAAGGCTGCCTGGATATTGATATTTCGCAGACACCCTTTACCAATTCCCTGTTTATCAACAGGGCAAAGCTGGAGCCCGGCAGCAAGCAGGAAGTCAACCTGGTCTATATCGATGTCCTGCAGCGGGAGCTCAGCGTGAAACCGCAGCAATATACCCGGCTTTCCCGCTGCCAATACCGCTTTGCCAATGTGCCCAACGATTTTGAAGCCCTGGTCTCCGTCGATGACAATGGGCTCGTTACTGACTATGAAGGGTTGTTCAGGCGTGTCGCCACGGAAGAATAGGGCCTGGAGAAACT
>JAEUVW010000038.1 GCA_016786525.1 Chitinophagaceae bacterium | reverse complement strand
CTGGGGCTGGGGCTACAGTGCCAACACGATACAGACACAGCGCCTGAACTCCGTACCCATTACCAGCCTGAACCTGCCTTCCGGCGTCACGGCTGCGACAACAAGCTTTATCCGCTCCTCCAGGGGTGGGATTGCCCTGGTGACCACATCGGGTAATGTATGGGTCAAAGCAGGCCCGGGTAGTGTTTGCTCTCCCAGGGTATACGGCGACAGTACGACTACCGTACTGGATACGGCCTGGCACAGGGTATTGAACTCCGGCGGATCTGCACTGGCCGGTGTGGTCGAGCTGAGCTTTGGCGGTACGGCTGCTTTGGCCATCACGTCTTCCGGCTCTGCCTATGTGTGGGGTGACAATATCTTTCTCGGTGACGGCTCTGCGGCCACCAACAGGCAGCGGGCGGCACTGATGAGCCTGCACAGCGACTTTACACCGGGTATGAAACCCCGCTCTGCGGAGATCATCCAATCCGGTGCTTTGCCTGCGGTACAATACATTGTCGGCGCCAACAATAAGGTCTATTGCATCGGCAGCAATGCCAATGGGGCCTTAGGTAATGCTACGCCTACATCTACGACGGTATCGGCCACATGGGGCCTGGTATCGCTGACCGGTGTGCGGAAGATGTCCACAAACAATCCTTTTGCTGACGGATTCTACAGCGCAGGAGCGATACTGCTTACCGGTAACGTGTACCTCTGGGGTGCCAATACCAACGGTATGCTGGGCGCAGGCAGTGCTACAGACCTGATCACTCCTACTGTCGCCTCCGGTATCCCGGCCAACGATGCCAGCAACTTTGAGATGGGCGGTTATGAAACGATCATTTTCTCCAAGACGAACCCCAGCTTCTACTTTGCCGGACGGAACCGCGGTGGCTCCAGGGCCAATGGCAGTGCTGACGGTAATGTGACTACATTTACCCTGAGCGGCAATGTGTCCAACTGCGGGGCCGGGGCCTACAATATCGGGGGTAAACTGCTCAACGATAATAACGGTATGACGGACAACCTGGTCAACGGTACGGCTATGAGCAGCATACGCACGACTCCCATGTATGTTGACCTGCTGGACGAAGGCGGTTACGTGATCGAAACCAAAGCCATTGTCGGCGATACCTTCACTTTTGTCGGCTATCCGTTCGGTAACTATTATGTAAAAGTGACGACGCAGGCTGATACTTTATTTAAGCTGGCTCCGGCCACCGTGCTGCCCGCCAACTGGGTCTTTACCGGCGAACAGATCGGTATTACCGCTTCTGTCGGCGTAGATACGGGTGCTGCAGACGGCAGGATCGCCGTACCGCTGCAAGGCAACAAGACGAATGTGAACTTTGGGGTGCAGCAATTACCTGCACCGGTGTCTGCAAGCTTAAATATGCGTGTCAATCCCGGCGGAACGAATACTTCACCGATCAGCTCTGCCTTTACCGGTATTGATACACTGGGTACCATTTCCAGGATACACATCACGGGCTTCCCCTCCAATGCCACCAGCATCACGATCGGGGGAACTACCTATACTGCCGGAACATGGCCCGGAGCAGGTGTTACTTATACTGTAGCGGGTACTGTAGTGGCTTTAGACCCTATTGACGGCGCAGTCACCTCTGTCATCCCGTTCCGGGTGATCGATAATGCCGGCTTTGAGAGCCCGGCTACGGCCAATGCGACGATTCCGTTTACCCTGATCCCGCCTGTGGCCAGCAACATCATTGCCCCGGCGCTGAACAGCAGCGATACGGCACGGATGATCCCCCAGCTGAAGGCTTCCAACCCCAGCGGGGTGGCTATCAGCAGCTATGAGATACTCACGGTACCGCCTGTAAGCGAAGGAAAGCTGTATTACTGTGCTTCCGCGCCTGCGGTATGTGCGCTGGGCAGCCTGACACAGATCACGGCTGCGGTGACCCTGACACCAGAGCAATCAGCCAGTCTTTACTTCGACCCCGCACAATTGTTTACCGGCAACAGTTCCTTCACCTACCGGGCTACGGATGCCAACGCCCTGGTCAGCAATGTGGCCAATTACAGGATACCTGTTTTTAACAATCCTCCTGTAACGCAAAACATCAGGACAGCACAGGTACTGGATACGCATGCCAAAGTGAAGATCCCTTCCCTGCTGGGTGCGGATGTAGACGGAAGTGTCGTGAGCTACACCGTTTCTTCTATTCCTGCTGCAGCTGCGGGAACCCTGTCTTACTGCAGCAATGGTACTGATACCTGTACCGGAGTGCGCCTCAGCATCCCTGCTGCGGGCACTACCACGCTGACACCCGAGCAGATGAGGACGATGAAGTTCCACCCGGTACTGGGTGCTACCGGAGACTATGTGTTCAACTACACGGCTACGGATAATAATGGCCTGGTCAGCAACACCAGCACTTATACCATCCCGGTGGTGACCCTGGTGGGGGGTAATTTCCCTCCTGTGGCCACCAACATTACAGCGCAAAACATCAACAACAGCCTGGGACAAACACCGATCCCGAACCTGTTGGGTACAGATCCCGATGGACTGATCGATCATTATACGATCGGCGGCACACTGCCCCCGGCGTCTGAAGGGGTATTGTACTATTGTGCCACTCCCGGCCCGTCCTGCGCCACCACTGCCGTCAGCACCGGCATGACGCTGAGCCCGGCCCAGGCAGCGACCCTCAAATTTGACCCGGCGCCTGGCTTCGTAGGCACATCCTCGTTTACCTATACAGCTACCGACAACAATGGCACGCCGCTGACCAGCGCTCCGGCTACTTACCGCATCCCGGTGGTCAACAACCCGCCTGTGGCTAATCCCACCAGTGTAGCAGCGATCCTGAACACGGTGAGCACACCAACCCTGTTGTCCCCGCTGACGGGTAACGATGCGGATGGTACGGTTGATTCCTTCAATATTGTTACCGTTCCCCCGGCCTCATCCGGCACCCTGCAATATTGTGTCACGCCGGGCCCCGGCTGTGCGCTGACCACTATCGGCTCGTCCGGTGTGAGTAACCTGACACCGGCTCAGGCCGCCACGATCCGGTTTACACCGAACAGTGGCTTCACCGGTGACTATGTATTTACGTTCACGACAGTAGATAACAACCACCAGCAAAGCCAGCCGGCCACTTATACTGTTCCGGTGATCGGCACCAATGCGATGCGGGTAGGCCAGCCCCCGGTAGCGAACAGCTACAACAATGCCCCGATCAGCAGCACGGCTACCGCCGCGCTGACGACAGCACTGAGCGG
This sequence comes from Chitinophagaceae bacterium, assembly GCA_016786525.1. Taxonomy (GTDB): domain Bacteria; phylum Bacteroidota; class Bacteroidia; order Chitinophagales; family Chitinophagaceae; genus Rurimicrobium. Next base: position 9,824 of record JAEUVW010000038.1, on the reverse strand, counting down.
TTCTGATGCCGATGGCTCTGTGGTGAACTATACCCTTACCAGTATCCCTGCTCCCAGCCATGGCACACTGACCTATTGTACGGCAGCTCCTGCCGGCTGCGGTACGGCCGTAGCGGTCGGTACGGTACTGACGCCTGCACAGGTCGGCTCCCTGCTCTTTACGCCCAACCCTGATTTTACCGGTATTGCCACGTTCAACTATACCAATAAGGACAATGACAGCAACATCAGCAATACGGCTACGGTGACCATCCCTGTGGTGAACAACCCGCCCTATGCCAGCAACATCAACAATCCCGGCATCAACCGTATGTCCGGCCCGGTGACGCTGAATCCCCTGTCTTCCACGGATGCAGATGGTACTGTGGTGAGCTATACGATTCTGACGGTACCTACGCCGGACCAGGGGGTACTCCGGTTGTGCGCCACACCGCCGTCTACCGGCTGTACTCCGGTACAACCCGGTACGGTACTGAGCGGCACGGAGATCAGCAGGTTAAGTTTTACACCCGACACTTTGGTGCATTCTCCTGTAGTGAGCTTCCTGTACTCCAGCACGGACAACAGCAGCAACAAGAGCAATGTTGCGGCGGTGAATATCCCCATCATCAATGCGTTTGAACTGCCAATCGAGCTGATCAGCTTCAATGCGTTCAAGCAGGGCCGCGACGCCTTCCTGAGCTGGGAAACGGCTATCGAGCAGGAGCCTGTTGTGTACCAGCTGCTGAACAGTACGGATGGCCAGCACTGGACTGTAGCAGACCGTCAGCAGGCCAAAGGAAAGGGTGGTATCACCAACCATTACAGCTACCTGCATACCAACCGCAGCGGGCTTCAGTATTACAAGCTGAAGATCAGCAGCGCGGACAACTTTACCTACAGCCAGGTGCGCAAGCTGACGTTTGACCATGCGGCTTCTTATACGATCAGCCTGCAGCCCAACCCGGTGACTGATAAGCTGTTCCTGAGCACCAGCGATGGCTCTGTGATGAGTGAAGTAGCGCTCTACAACAGTGAAGGAAGGATGGTCCTGCAGCTGAACCAGCTGGCTTCCGGTACGGCTGTGGACATGAGTGGTCTCAATGCCGGCCTGTATATGATCCGCATCCTGGACCAGAACGGTGATACACAAACAATGAAAGTGACGAAAAAATAGTCATAGCTGCCAGCCGGTAAGAGATAGATGCCGGAAGCGATGAAGAGCAAAATAGTGGATAGTTAAAAGCACAATCAGCTATCCACTATTTTTTGAATAATAAGGATAAGCCATGATGTTCACAGTTGAATTAGCCAAGTATTCAAAGGAGTCCCCATCGCCGATTGTAGTAATGTACGATGACCTGGGCAGGGAGGCATTTGCCCTAATTGTCCAATCTGCATCAGGCACAGAACTCGAGGAAGCAATGAAAACACTCCCTCCCGGGAGGAATGACATCCTATTGCTCCTCAAGGGAGCACTACTTTAAGGCACTTCCACAACGACACTTCTCTGCTGGCTCTGCTGAGCCACGCAAGCCAGTGTAGATCAGCCCTGCGGCATCCTACAAACCGGGTGCAGTTTCCTAGAGCTAAGCCCAATACCAAACTTCCTGCAACATCATGCAAAACAGGAACAGGTATTTCAGAAGCCGGATTGGCGCTTGCCCAATTCTAATATTTGGAAGAGGGCATAACCTCATGACAGAGGGATGCATATTGTCTTCCTTTGGGGCAAGTATCCTAAAAAAAGAAAGTCCCGGTCAGTGACCGGGACTTTTGCTGATGCAGGCTATTTCTTGTTTTCCTTATATCTTTTGTCTGGTGTGCCGTCTTTTTTAAGATGCACTGTTTCCTTTTTTACCGCTTCCTTATTTTCTTTGTATCTCATGTCCGGCGTGCCGTCTTTTTTCATTTTATCACCTTCCTGCTTTACCGTCTTTTTTGTCTCTGTTACCGTTTGCGTTACCTGCTTTTTCGCTGCAGGGCTTGACTGTGCGAAACTAGTGGTGAATCCCAATACCGCTAAAAAGAGAATGATCAGTTTTTTCATTGCATTTGTTTTTTTAATTGTGATTGAAAAATTAGATGAATGTCCACTGGAACGGCGTTCGCGTTCCAAAACTAAAATTACAGTATTGTATTATATAGAAAGAGTGTCGAATGTTAATTTACGCTTAATCATCCTGTAAGCATCACGCTTGCAGTAATTGTCACCCTTCATGCCTACACTAAACCCGGATCAACTCCGGTTTGCGGTGACAGGTCTCTATATAAGTCGTCTAAAGATCCGGTAGCAAATGAATACGGTCCGCAAGCAGGCAGCTCCTGGCAGTATACGAAAAGCCTGCGGCAATCGCTTTCTGGTTTTGCACAACTAAACATGTCGCATTGTCAAAACAAGATGCTTCCTTATGAACCGTTTCGCTATCAATTGCTGAACCAAACCACCCGGGCCTTTTTACAAAAGCAAGGCACTGCAAACGACTCTGCTTCACGTAGCTGCTGCCTTTTCACTTTCTACATCTTTTGACTTCTTCAGGATTTTCTTTCCTGCAAATTAAAAACAGTGCCCGCAGGATCCGTTATCCAATGCATGTTAGCAGGCAATTCTTCTATTTCGTCGCAGGTTTCCGTACCCTTAGATTGCAAATAACTTGTTGCTTTTTCTACATCCGGAACTGTCAGTTGCAACCAGGTTTCGGAGTGCGTGTAGTTGTCCACGCAATCCAGCCAAATAATATTGTGCCCAAATTTCACTTCGTGTGTGCGTGATACCGTGGGGTTATCAATTGGCTTTTCTGTAACCTCCAATTTTAAGATGTCACGATAGAAGGATACTGTTTTTTCATACTTCCCTTTTGGGATTTTTACAGCTATATTAATGCCTGCTTCAAATTTCAGATTCATTGCTTTTTGATTTTTTATTTTCGATTGATCGCATGTCTTCCTATCAAGCACTCATCATGCTCTTCTTCTTTGTTCATTGGAAAATTGCAGCTTTTTTTCTATAGCACAAAAAATACCATTTTTTGTTACAATCCTTCAGGGTCGGTATTGTATCTGAAAGCAGATACCCCTGCATTGGCAGTGTTACCGCTCAGGGTAACGCATATGCTTATACCTTTTGGGACAGGCAACCTTTAAGCGCAATAAATTTGTATCGCCTGAAAATCGTAGAATGGGATGGCACCTATAGTTATACTCCTGTAAGAATGATCAGGTTTGGGAAACAGGGGGAGCAAAGCCTGATATTCTACCCTAATCCTGCAACACAGCAGGTAATAATCGTTCCGGGCAGCCGGGGCGGGCAGATTCAGGATGAATTGGTCAATGCGGCAGGACAGGTACTATCGGGAGGCGCTTTGCTTAGCGGAACTGCCAATCACATAGATGTCAGCACTCTTGTTTCCGGCACCTACCTGCTTAAAATCAATACAGATGGTGATGTAAAGGTTTACCGGCTTCAGATCATTCACTGATCTAATACAGCAGGAGTTATACTATCGCTCACCCGCGAAATAGTTTCAGCAAAAAAATGGTATATGACCGCTGGAAATTTGCTCTGGACACTGAGTTTTTGAAGTGTGGCTCCCTGACGTGATTTATCCATATATTTGAATCCTATTTTCTAACCCAATATTTTACAAGTATGAACAAAGCAGAATTAATAGATCAGTTAGCTAAAGATGCGGGCATTACAAAAGTACAAGCCGGCGCAACATTGGATTCCTTTATGAGCACCGTTATCACGACACTTAAAAAAGGTGATACCGTAACGCTTGTCGGATTTGGAACCTTCTCTGTTTCCCAGCGTGCAGCACGTAATGGCCGTAATCCCCAGACGGGCGCTACCATTAAAATCAAGGCGACAAAAGTTGCAAAGTTCAAAGCCGGGAAAGAACTCAGCGAACAAGTAGCTAAAGCAAAAGCGCCAAAGAAATAATGATCACCGCGATAGAAACAAAGGCCACTCATTGAGTGGCCTTTGTTCTATTTTCAGGTAAGTCTCCAAACATTGCCGGTTTGACTTTAAGCAACGGCATCTCTGCACTGATCAAGCTCTGAGATTTTCGTATACTGTTGTGCTTGCCTGATAGACTTATGCATTCCTGGCACTGCCGCTATCGAACACCGTTCGACAGTAAAACAGTAGTCGCATGGGTGTCGTGCCAGATAAAAGCAAGGTCCCTCTATATTGCGCAGCAGTCAGCTAATTCCTTCAAACCGGGATTCCGCTTCTGATTACCCCAAACAGCTAAAACCTGGCTCTTTTTATAAAGAAGCAAGACACCTCGAATCTTCACTTCGATGTTTTGAAAAAATTTGATCGGTGGACTAAAAAGAAAAAGCCCGCAAATCAGGGATTTGCAGGCTTTTAAAAGCTTTAAAGCTTTTTAGCGGAGACGGGCGGATTCGAACCCCCGATACGGTTGCCCGTATACACACTTTCCAGGCGTGCTCCTTCAGCCACTCGGACACGTCTCCGTATTATGATCGCTGAGCGAAGGGCTGCAAATGTAAGCAATGAATTGATTTGTTATCGAAAAATTTTTTCAGCATTTTCTGTGGTCACCCGTTCCACCTCGGCAAGCGGCAGCTCATAGACACTGGCAATTTTCTCCGCGATCAGCGGCAGGTAAGTACTTTCGTTCTTTTTGCCCCGGTACGGGACAGGCGCCAGGTATGGCGCATCGGTCTCCAGCACCACATGTTCCAGGCTGATCGCACGCAGCACTTCGGGCAGGTTGGAGGTCTTAAACGTCACTACGCCGCCGATACCTACATAGCAGCCCATAGCGGCTACCCGCTGTGCCTGCTCCGGTGTACCGCTGAAACAGTGAAAAATGGCCACCAGGTCTCCCTTTTGCCTGCGTTTGATAATGTCCAGGCATTCCTGCGTGGAAGAACGGCTATGGATGATGACCGGCAGTCGGTACGCCAGGGCCCAGTCGATCTGCTGTTCAAAGGCGATCTTTTGTTCTTTGACAAAGGTCTGGTCCCAGTAGAAATCAAGCCCCACTTCCCCTACCCCGCTGAAACTGCGTGCAGCCAGGTACTTTTCGACCACAGCCAGTTCTTCCCGGTAATTTTCTTTTACATAGCAGGGATGCAGGCCCATCATCGGGAAACAATGCTGCGGGTAACGTTCAGCGATCTGCAGCATGCCCTCGATGGTGCTGCTGTCGCAGTTGGGCATGTACATTTTGTGCACTCCGGCAGCAAGGGCGCGCTGTATGTGCTCATCCTGGGCTACTACTGTTGCGTCGTCGTAGAGGTGGGTGTGTGTATCGATCATAGCGGCTGCAAAGGTAATCAGCTTCTTTTTGCCGCGCGCGCATTGGCTTCCAGCTCCAGCACGATGCCTTCTATATCCTTATCCCTGTCGTTGGGCTCGTACTCCCGTTTCAGGTTGTTGTTGAAGACCAGGGCTATGCCTTGCCAGACCACGGCATTAAAACCGCCTTTTACCTCCTGTATGATATCGAAGCAGCTCCTGCCGGTCTGGCGGTTAATGAGCTTCACCAGCACAATGCCCTGCGAAATCGTAAATTCCTGCAGTTCGCCTTTGAAGCGCTTATTCAGCTCTTTTTCGATCTTGCCCAGGTATTTTTTCTGGTCCTTTTTGTCCGGCATTTTGGCCAGGTTGGCATGGACGTCCTTCAGCAATACGGCAGCCACGTTCGCATAGGGGTATACTTTGTACACATTGTAGCGCAGGCGGGTGTAAGCCGCATCATACTTTTCCTGGCGGCGCTCATCGCGCCGGGCCTGTCGTTTGAGCCTGCGGCGCTGGGCGGCGGTCAGTTGTTCGTAGATCTGTACCTCGTTCAGGTAGATGATGGGAAATGTATCATTGCCCACCACGATGGCCGGCAACATATGCTCCTCATCATACTGCCCCTGCGCCCCGGCAGACAGGGAAACGCCCAGCAGGCAACACGCCAGTATCAGCAGGTATGAACATCTTTTCTTCACAGCAGCTGCAAAATAACGCACTCTGATGAATTTTGATATGAAGGTCATCACAAAAAAACCGGGCACTTGTTGGGGTGCCCGGTTTTAAGACTGATTATTGTCCTGATGGATTAATAACGATTTGTTATTTATTCATATTCTGACCTTTCAGGTTCTCAAGGCGCAGCCTTTCCGCTTCCGCTTTTTTGCGGGCTTCATCCTGCTCCTTTAAGGCTTTAGCCTGTTTTTCTTCTGCTTTTTTGTGCTGCTCTTCCGCCTTTTTCAGGGCTGCTTTCTGCGCTTCCAGGTCGATAGCAGCCTGGAAGGCCACAGCATCTTCGTTGAGCTTGTTCAGGAAATTGATACTCTTGGTGGCAAGAGCGGCATCTTTCTGCATGTTGATGAAATTGTCATAACCCGTAGAAACCAGCATTTGCACATAAGCGGTATTTTTCTTGCCTTTCACCTTCGTATAAACATCTACTTTGTTGTCGGAAAGCGCCGGAAAATTCACCCCTTCGTATTTTTTGAATCCTTTGTACTTTTTACCTTTCGTAATACCCGCTTTTTTCAACTCATCCTCCAATGTAGCGGTGACCAGCTTGGACGGATGCTTGTAATCTCCCTGGAAACCCGGTTGCTGTATACCGGCAAGCTCTATCGATACTTCTTTTGCGTTTTGGGCATAGCCACGAAATGCGAACATATTGAGGGATACAACAATCGCAATAAGTCTAAAAATTTGTCCTTTCATCATGTTTGATTTTATTGATGCAAGATTACATATAAAAATCCTAATTAGCAGGGTAATTAATCACTCTTTAACAAAAACAAAATTCATTTCGATTGTAGCGTATAATAAAATACATTTGCAAAAACGCATACATTATGGGATTTATTAAAGAATTTAAAGAGTTTGCCATTAAGGGCAACGTAGTGGATCTTGCCGTGGGTGTGATCATCGGCGGCGCTTTTGGGAAAATTGTTTCCTCCCTGGTTTCTGATGTCATCATGCCGCTGATCGGCGTAGCAACCGGCGGTATTGACTTCAAGAAACTGAAATACGTATTGAACCCGGGCACACCGGAAATCCCCGCTACAGCAACATCTCCGGCTGTGGCTGCCGTGCCCGAAAACGCCATCCTCTATGGCAGCTTTATCCAGAATGTCTTTGACTTTTTCATCATTGCCCTCTGTATCTTCCTGATGATCAAAGCGATCAACAGCCTGAAGCGGAAAGAAGAAGCTGCACCCGCAGCACCGCCAGCTCCCTCTTCTACAGAGGTATTGCTGACAGAAATCCGCGACCTGCTTAAAAAATAAATCCGGGGGTGGCATATATACCGGGCCCGGTATATGTGCCGCCTTTATCCTACCTTCGCGACCGACGTATGAAAGCCGGACCGGTACTACAACGATTCAACAGATTGAAAGAGCAGCAGGAACATGGTTTTGCTGTACTGATCGATCCCGATAAAATTGTTCCGGAAAAAATGGAACAGTTTGCCTTTTCCTGCAACGATGCAGGAGTAGACTTCCTGTTTGTAGGCGGCAGCCTGGTGCTGCAGCACGAAACGGGGCTTTGCATCGATATTTTCAAAGCCAACAGCAATATACCCGTCCTGCTTTTCCCGGGCAACCCTGCGCAGGTCACCCCGGAAGCAGATGCCTTACTGTATCTTTCCCTGATTTCCGGCCGCAACCCGGAATTGCTGATCGGTCAGCACGTGGTATCGGCTCCTATGGTACGCAGCAGCGGCCTGGAGGTGCTTTCTACCGGCTATATGGTCATTGATGGCGGCGTACCCACTACCGTGTCGTACATGAGCCATTCCCACCCCATCCCTTCCGACAAGTCGGACATTGCGCTGTGTACCGCATGGGCGGGCGAACTGCAGGGCAAACACCTGATCTATATGGATGCGGGCAGCGGTGCGCAAAAACCTGTGCGTGAAGAGATGATCCGCAAGGTGAGCAGCAACATCAGTATACCGCTCATCGTGGGCGGCGGCATTACCACCACCGAAAAAGTGCGCGCCAATTGCGAAGCAGGCGCGGACGTCATTGTCGTAGGCAATGCTATTGAAAAAGATAAATCGCTGATCGCCGATCTAAGCGCAGCGACAAAACACTAATCTGCGTACAGCAGGTATTTTTTCCTGATCTGCTTAAAATGTTCCAGGCCGGCAGCCCAGCTGCTGCGGATTTCCTGTTCACTTTTCCCTGCAATGATCTGCTGCCTCAGTGCTTTGGTGCCGGCCAGCTTCTCAAAAAAACTGTTGAAGAACTGGTCTTTCTTTGGCGACCATTGGTAGGCCTTCAGCAAGGGAGCCAGTTCTATACCGCCTTTGGTAATGTTGAAAGCAGCATCGGCATTGCTTGCCGCCAGCTCTCCATAGCAAGCCTGGTTTTCAAGTACCGGCTTTGAAGCACCGGCTATGCTTTTCGGCACAAAAGAGTACTTGCTTTTTCCTTTAAAATCCGGGTGTCCCCATTGCTGGAAAGGCTTGTCCGTACCTCTCCCCAGGCTCACGGCAGTACCTTCAAACAAACACAATCCGGGGTACAGGTATACAGCCGTCATCGTGCGCAGGTTTGGCGATGGTGCTACAGGCAGTTCATAGCGCTGGCTGTGTGTATAGTGCTTACAGGAAATGATTTTGAGCTTCAGCCCGTCGGCATTGACGACCCAGCCTTCGCCCGCCAGCATTTGAGCATACTCGGCAGCCGTCATACCATACACCAGCGGGATGGGCTGCATGCCTACAAAAGAACGCAGCGCCGTATCCAGCACCGGGCCGTCTACCAGGTGCCCGTTGGGGTTTGGCCTGTCCAGGATCAGCAGGGTCTTATTAGTCTCGATGCAGGCCTCCATCGCATACTGCAGCGTAGAGATATAGGTGTAAAAGCGGGCGCCTACATCCTGCAGGTCGTAGACCAGGATGTCCACATCGGCCAGCTGCCCGCGGGTCGGCTTCTTGTTTTTGCCATACAGCGAAATGACGGGCAGTCCGGTACGGGCATCCACCTCGTTGCCGATGTGCGCTCCCGCATCTGCCGTGCCGCGGAAGCCATGTTCCGGCACAAATACTTTAACGACCTGCACGCCTTCGGCCAGCAAGGTATCCAGCAGCAGTTTCCCGCCCACAACAGAGGTCTGGTTGATGAGCAAAGCCACTTTTTTCCCCTTCAGCAGGGGCAGGTATTCTTTCATTTGCTGCGCCCCGGTCTCTATGCCTGAGGCAAAGGACGGCACTGCGGAAGCCAGCAGAAATATACAGATCATCATCCTGGTCAGCAATTGCGAAAAACCCATCATCATTATTTAACATTATTTGGGCGAAGGTAAACAGGGCAGTTCAAATATTAATATTACCTTGTGCTCTTAATTTTTAATCATATAATATGACACAAGTAAAAAACGGAGACAAAGTGCGCGTACATTACCACGGCAAACTGAATGACGGCAGCACCTTTGACTCATCTGAGGGAAGAGCGCCCCTGGAGTTTGAAGTAGGCAGCGGGCAAGTGATCAAAGGCTTTGACGATGCGCTCGAAGGCATGAAAGCCGGAGAAAAGAAAACAGTGGTGATCCCTGCTGAAAACGCGTACGGAGAAGCATCAGAACACAATATGATTGAATACCCCCTGGCCGACTTCCCGGAAGAAATGAAACCGGAAGTAGGCATGGAACTGCATATGAGCGACAACCAGGGCAATAATTTCCCTGTAGTGATCCGCGAGATCAAAGCGGACAGCGTCGTGCTGGACGCCAACCATCCCCTGGCCGGCAAAGAACTGACTTTTGATATTGAACTGGTAGAGATTATCTAAACCTTTCCTAGCAGGTATACCCGGCCGGCAGACACACTGCCGGCCTTTCTTTTACC
>JAEUVW010000006.1 GCA_016786525.1 Chitinophagaceae bacterium | reverse complement strand
AGCCATCAGCGTATGATGATTTAAAGCGCCGGGTCTGCATTTTCCTGTGTTGCTACTGTTACCATGCCGTCAGAATCATCGCCTTTTTTACGGCGTTTTACAAACTTGCGGATTGCTGCGCCCACTCCTGCAAATGCGACCAGGATCAGTTTCCAGAACTTCAGCAATAGTGCTATGAAACCGGCTTTGGCCAATATCTTTCCGGCAACCAGGCCACCAACAGTCCAGGCAGCGACCTTATCGAACTCAGGATTGAAGTCTTTGTATTGACTTCCTCTTTTGAATTGAATGCTACCCATTACCGGCCCGATATTCTGTTTCACTTCTTCAAGGCTATGGATGGAGGCTACGGCATTCAGCATAAACACGCCTTTACGGCCCAGTACCCTTAAATTGTAATTGAGGGTGGGTATACTGTCCTCGCCAAAGCGCAGTTCTTTAGCCCAGTGCAATACCTTTTGTTCTTTATCGTAGTAAGGAGCAGAGGCCCAGCCTATCAGGTGTACGGCAGAGTAGCCCTGCTTCTGCCTTTCAGGATTTTCTGCTTCTGTCTCTTCCTGCATCTTTTTCAGCAGTTCGTTATAATCAATGCTCTCCGCGTCATCATCCTTAACATAGCCCATCTCATCATAGCTCACAGTAAATACCCAACTATTGTCTGCCAGTACGCCCCTGTTGGCAGGTACAAGAAGGCCCAGCACCGAAGTGTCTTCGGGGTTTCCCCACAGGTCTGAAAGGACATAGGCACTCTGCTTTTTATCCAGGAAGCGCAACTCTTTGGGTATATTTAAGATCGCATTACCGGGGCCGAGGTCTACCACACCGGTTTGATACACCAGCGATTTTTCAATTTCATCAATACGCAGCTGCGTGCTGTCGGCCTGACCAAAAGACAAAAAAGGGAAAGACAAAAAAAGGATAAGGTTAAGGAGCTTTGTTTTCATGTTGTAAAGACTGTTAAAAGGCTTAGTGTAGGTGTTCCTCAAAAATAATATTTTTCTTTCCGGAACAAAATCCAGAGTATAATTTTTTTGCTATGTTTTTGTTTGCTGCTTCTGTCCGTATCTTTCGGACATGGAAACAGAACAACAAAGCCTGCCCATCCTCGACGCGGAAGAAATAAGGGTGATCGGAGCCCTGATGGAAAAATCAAAAACCACGCCGGAGTATTACCCGATGACCCTCAACGGGCTTACAGCCGCCTGCAACCAGAAGACCTCACGCAAACCCGTCGTTAACTATGACGAGGCCACCATCGTACAGGTACTGGACCGCCTGAAAAGAAAGGGCCTGGTGTCTACAGCCACGGGAAGCGGTATCCGCAGCACGAAGTACAAGCATAACCTGTCGCTGAAGTTTCCCTTTACCCCCGACGAACTGGCCGTATTGTGCCTGCTGTTCCTGCGTGGTCCGCTGACACCGGGCGAGATCAACAGCAACGCCGGCCGCTTATATGAATTTGATGCTTTAGAGGAAGTACAGCAGGTATTGGAAAAGCTGGCGGCCGGCGAGACCATATTCGTCAAACAATTACCGCGGCAGTCCGGCCAGAAAGAGATGCGCTACATGCACCTGTTTGGCAGCGAAGAACTGATCGAAGAGTACCTTGCCGAACCGGAAGCCCCGGTCAAAGCCTCCACAGAACTGGAACTCCGCCTCAGCGCCGTAGAGCTGGAGCTGGCCGAACTGAAGGCCGCATTCAATGCATTGATGAAAGAGCTGAATGGTTAAAACGATAAGGTATGGATCATTCTATCATCATACAGCACACTCAAAAGTTTATTCAGCTCACGGCAGAAGAGCAGGCCTACTTCCTGTCCCTGCTGCAGGAAAAGCGACTCAACAGGAAGGCTTTCTTCCTGAGGGAAAATGAAGTGTGCAACAGCGTGGCCTTCGTACTGTCCGGCTGCCTGAGGGCCTACTCTGTAGACGAGCAGGGCTTCGAACACATCCTGCAGTTCGCACCGCAAAACTGGTGGATCACCGACATGTTCAGCGTACTCAGCGGCAAACCGGCACACCTGAATATCGATGCGCTGGAAGATTCGGAAATACTCATCCTCGGCAAAAAAGAGCAGGAGCAATTGTATCTCGATGTGCCGAAATTTGAACGCTATTTCCGTATCCTGATCGAAAACTCTACCGTGGCCAGCCGTCAGCGCGTACTGGACAACCTGGAGCTAAGTGCCAAAGAACGCTACGCCAAGTTTTGCAGCACCTATCCCACGCTGATCAATACCATACCCCAGAAGCAGGTAGCAGCCTACATCGGTGTTACACCTGAGTTCCTGAGTAAAATGAAAGCGGAATACCTGCGGGAGCTATAGCGCGGTTCAGCGACGGATCCTATAAAACTTCACAGTACTATCTTCCGTGTCTGTAATAATGGTCTTCTCTATATCCGGGCTGCAGGAACCGGAAACTATTGTTCCGCGGAAATTGTTTTCATACACAATGCTTCCGCCCAGCATCTGCCGCGTGGTATAGCGGAAAACCCTTTTGCGTTCATCATTCATGCCCAGTTCCAGGTATACCCTGTGTACGGCCAGCTTTCCCACTGTTTTCCGGATCTGGACAGCAGTATCCGGCGCGTCAAGAGAAAGCACAAAATAATAATCGCCTGTCCGGTTGATGCATACGGAGTCCGCGCCCGTACGGGTCATTGTTTGTTCCTGCGGCAGCCTTTCAAAGCGGCTCACAACAATCTTTTTTGCCGCTTCAGGAGCACCCTTGAGTTGTTGCCCGACAAAAGCCAGTGCCGGTATTTTTGCAGCAGAGTCCAGTATTTTTTGCGGTAAGGAACGGCCTTCGGCCTGCCGGCTATACCGGAGTTCCCAGCACTTTTCCTCTACCGGCGCCTGGCCGGCCAGCAGCACCGACGTGACCCGCACCAGTTCGCCGCGCCTGTTGTAGGCAAAACGGGTGTCTGTTTGCCTGAAGGTATCAGTACTGCTGAGGGTACGCACCAGTCTTTTCCTGCGGTTGAAAGAAAAAGTGCGCAGGCTGTCGGTATAGTTGTCGCTTGCCCCATAGCGCTTGTTCCGTACACTAACGGTACGCTTCCTGTTTGTGTAGACGTATTGTTTCCAGTCCAGCGTATCATAGCGCAGCGAAGCGGCTGTGTGTTTTTCATTCCCGGCAGGCCACAGGTATTTCAGCCTGAGCTCTTCCGTCAGGAAGCCTTTGTGGTACTTTTCGATATGAACCTGGTTGATCATCAGGTTTGTATCCGTCTCCAGGCTGTCCGGGTATAGCTCAATGAGCGCGATCTCCTTTGCGCGCTTTTGTCGGGCCACATCGTTATAAAACTGGGAGTAGTGCGCTGTGGCCCGCTTGGCCGACAACAGGTAAAACTGCTCTTTGGCCTGAATGTAGGATTGCCGGAAATAAACGGGATCATTAGGCGCAATCGTTCTCTGGGCATCCGCTATCGAATACCCTGACAAGAATAATATGAACACCCAAAGCTCTTTCATTGCGTCTTATCAAATATAACGAATTCCTCAGGTATTTGGATGCCCTGAACCTCGGGGCTTACAGGTTGCTATTGTTGAGGCTGTTCTCTCCTGCTTGCGCTCAGTCGTCCTGGATCACGCGCTTTTCCACTACGGTGTCAGCATTGTACTTTACCTGGAATACGACATTGAAATTGCTCCAGAATAGTTCGTTTCCGGGAGTAGAGTAGCCGGTATACCCATCGCGGGTATAAAATGGCTTACCGATCAACTGCTCCACATCAGCACGTTTATCCCCGACATTGACCTGGTAAAACTTTACAGGCAAATCCGGTACGGAAAAAACAGTGTTATGGAAGGGGTAGCCCCCTTTCATAAATTCATAGTACAGGTAATGTACCCAATGCGTGAATACAAGGATAGCCAGCCCGAAAAATAAATAACGTTTTTTCATCACCCCAATTTTGATAGGTTAAACGCCGGAAGCAGGGGGATTCTTATGCGGGGTACATTCCTGACCGCTTATTTGATGTACCGGGCCTCCGCAGCCGGTAGTTGGCCACGTTGTCTCTTGCATAGCTTTTGCGTAAAGCCAAGGACGCGTGGTGCAATTGACTATTCACGAACATTTACTCGATAACGATTTGTTGGTGAGCGGTATTCCCTGCTGAATCGATGAGTTCGAGAATGTAATTTCCTTTAGATGCCTGTATCGTTATCTGCGCATCATTAACTTTAAATGCCAATTGATGACGAACCACAATACGGCCCAACAGATCATAGACTACAGCGGTTACAGATCCCTCCTTCGTCGGGATGACATTCGTTTGGGTGATGGTAAATGTTCCGCTTGATGGGTTCGGATATACAGAGATGGATTGGTTTGCACTCCACTTCTTGATACCAAATGGAACCGTCTTCACCGTATCGGATTTTTACGAGGCCACCGATGGTTTGCCCGGCAATGGCTTCTGCTCCACGGTGAGGATGCTGATAAAAATAAATGCCATATGAGACATGAGCAGCATCGTCCGCAGAATCATTACCACAACCGTTGTACTCCCCAGGACAGTATTCTATGATACTTGTCGAATCGCCCCGGAGCATTGGTTATTTATATCGTTTGTAAATCTTATAGACCTGTAAGGGTGCTTTTATAAAATCTGTCAGCTTCAATTTGGATCCTTTTACTTCCTTCCACTCCTGCAGAGGTACTTCTGCTACTTCAAGATTATACTCTGCGGCGCCCAGTATCTTTCTTGCCCGCACAAACAACTCTATATCAAAAAACCAATTGGAGCTCAGCGGCTCGCTGAATAGCAGCCCGGCTATTGCCGATTCAAAAATTTTCAATCCGCATTGGGTATCGTAATTCCCCAACTGTAAAAGCGTATCCTGGTAGGTAGCAAAGAGGCGCCCCAGGTAGTGCCGCACCGGATTGCGGACCACGGTCCGCCCAACCAGCTTCACACGGGCACCGGCAACAATTTTACAACGGGAG
>JAEUVW010000378.1 GCA_016786525.1 Chitinophagaceae bacterium | reverse complement strand
TAGCCCCCAACATCGGCTTCTTTGTACAGCCCATTGCCATTGAGAAAGACTACCGCGACCAGTTCCGTTCGGCATTCCGTGCCAAGGGCTATGTCAGCGAACTGAATTCGGCCTACTTTATCTATAATGCCAAAGACCCGCAGATCAAGCAGTTCCAGGAGCAACGCTTTGCGATCCTGCGCGATGCGGAAACCTATGCACAGACCGATAAAGCCTTCATGGAGTATTATACCCGTATGCCCAGGGATGTGAAATTCCAGCGCATTACGGCACTGGCCCAAAAAGTAGCCGGTAACGCAAAGACTCCGGTAGACAAAGTACTGGCGATACGGGATTATTTCCTGTCTAAAGATGAAGATGGCAACCCCTTGTACTCGTATACCGATAACCCGGGAGTGCCGGACATACCCAGTGCCTCCAAGCTGATGTATTTCCTTTTTGACAATCATAAAGGATACTGTGCGTATTATGCCGGAGCCACCTTGTTTATGCTGCGTGCTTTAGGTATCCCGTCGCGGATCACCGTGGGCTTCCTGACCATAGACCGCAGCGACAAGAACAAAGGCTGGTACTGGTACTATGCCGACCAGGCACATGCGTGGGTACAGGTTTATTTCCCGGGTTATGGCTGGCTGGATTTTGATACGACCGTAGGCAACGATGAGGCCCAGCAAAGCCCTTCTCCGGACGGCACCCCGCCGATGCAGCCGCCGCATGCCTGGTTTGCCGGTGAAGGAGAAATAGTAGCAGTAGACACCCTGCGCAAGACCGTAAAACTCCGGACAGGGCAAATCCTGTTTCACGACAAAGAGTACACTGTAAAACAGGGTGGGGCAGAGGTTTTGCTCGATGTAAGCATAGCGAATATCCAGCGCGACAGTGTCAATATCAGCATTACGCAAGTGAAGCCGGGCGATTCGGCCACCGCAGTAAGCTACGCCGAAGCCCTGAAGAAATTACCGGACGGACAGGCCGGCGAATCGGCAGAAAGCATCCTGGCCAGGGTTCCTTCGCCTCTGCCTACCGACGACGTGTACCTGAAGAAGACGCCGCAGCAGGTAAAAGAAGAACTGCTGCAGCAACAGAAAGCAGAGCAACCCTTTTCGTACCGCAAACTATTGCTGGGCATAGCTGCGGCTCTTTTACTGGCCATTTGTCTTTTCTTCGCCATTCCTTCCCTGATCCTGGCCTGGTACAGGCTGCGGAGCAGGAATGCCGCAACACCGGAGCAGAAAGCGTACTGGCAATACCGCGGCCTGGGCTTTTACCTGCACCAGCTGGGCTTTTACCGGGGCGAACAGACCCCGCTGCGCTATGCCGCAGAGACAATAGACGCACGCTTCGGCACCCCTTTTACCCGCTTTATGAATGTGTTCCTGAAAACAAAATATACAGACAGAAAATTATCTGCCGCTGATGCCGAACTACTGGCGGTCAGTGAACGGCAGACCATACAGCAGATCAAAGCACAGATCCCGGCCGGGAAACGGTTCAACGCCTTTTTGCGGCCGCTGCGCTCCTTTACTTACTTTACTCATAAAAAACAAGCCTAAAAAAACTATTCTATGCGCATCGGACTCATCAGGGAAAGAAAAAATCCACCGGACACACGCGTCCCCTTCACACCAAAGCAATGCGTGGAAGTGATGGAAAAATACCCCGGTGTACAAATCGTCGTGGAGTCTTCGCCCAACCGTTGTTATACAGATGAAGAATATATACAGGAAGGCATACCGGTAGTAACGGAGATGCAGGATTGCGAGGTGCTGCTGGGCGTAAAAGAAGTGCCGGAAGAAGAGCTGATAGAAGGGAAAACCT